>JAKFWB010000203.1 GCA_021732945.1 Porphyrobacter sp. | reverse complement strand
CATCTGGGTCATGCGGAGCCGGAACTTCTCGGTCGCCGCTGCCCGCCCGAGAAAAGTGAAGCTCTGCGTCAGCACGAACCCGAAATCGACCGACAGCAGCGCCTCGAACTGGCGCGGCGTCGTCTGCGCCGGATATTCGCGGATGCCGAAGATGCCGCCAAAGGCCGAGGCATCGGCATCGCGAACCTCGATGGTTTCCGCACCAAAGATCGTGCGCGCGCGGTAGAGAGCGCCACCGAGATGGCCGCGCACGACGGGGACGCGGGCATGGCGGCCCGTCATCACCATATCGGCGACTTCCATCGTTTCGGAAAACATCAATCCGCGATGTGCGTAGATCGCGCAGCGGCGCGGCTCGCAGCGCGCCATGAGCTTTTCAAAATCGCGGGCTTTATCGTCGAGAAGCTCGATCAAGGACTCGTCGATCAGCGGACCTTGCCGTGCCTGGCCCGAGACCTTGCGCTTGAAAAGCTGGATGAGCTTGTCGCCGCCCGTGGCCGCAGGGCGGATCACCAGCGTCGCAAAGAAGCGGTTGATGAACATCCGTTCCCGGCCCAACCGCCCGAAATAGGCGCGGTCGAGATCGGCAGCGAAACCGGATTTGAATGCCCCGCTGGGATATTGATCCACCCGCATCCTGATAAGGTGCGTCCAGATCGACAGCCGTTCGTCATGCAGGTTGCGAAGCATCCCGTTCAGCTTGGTATGCCAGTCGTTCAAGTCGCGCACGTCGGCGGTCTCGAAGGCGCGGCCTTGCAGCTCGAAGGTCAGCATGATGTCGCCGGAATCGAGCGCCACCATCTCCTCGTTCACATGGCGCGCATAGGGCAGGAATTTTTCAGGCGTCGCCTCGCGCTGCGCGACCTTGAACGGAACGGCGTTATTCGAGGCAAGCGGCCTAAACATGGCGGCCAAAACCTTTGCGGCGCAAACCCGCCAGCGGCAGCGGCGAGTAGCTGCTACCGCCCCAGAACACCCGGTTGCGGTTGCCGAGTTTGGTGCGGCCCCAGAGGAACAGCAGGCGGAACGCATTGACGTCGTGCCGAACGATCAGCCGTGAGATCGAGTAGCCAAAGGCCACGACCAGCGCGGCATAGACCGGGCTGTTGCTTTCGATTAGCACCGATGCGCTGGAAATCAGCAGCAACACCGCCGCTTCGATCGGGATTCCCGCCCATAGCGCCGGGCGTGTCACCGCGAGGAACAGCGTGTTCTTGGTCAGGATTTCGGTTTCGTCGCTCACCCGGCTTAGCCCGCAATGATGCCGACGATGGAATCCGCCGAAAAGACAATGGCGATGCCGATGATGACCGTGACCAGGATCGCCGTTGACGCGCGGCCCGTGAACCAGAGCAGTCCGGTGACGATGACGGCGATCACCGCGAGCGTCCTGAGCAGCGTCGAAGACAGCAGCCCGCGCACCTTGGTCGCAAAGCTCTCCAGATTCTGTGCATAGGCAGGATCTGGATTGAACGCCGACACCACGACCACCAGCGCGAGCGCGACGCTCCACATGAGCGCGGTCTGCCGCGACTTCGGCATGGCATCGAACCAGCACGTCAGTCGTGACCGGACACGGACGGTGCCGCGCAGCATTCTTCTCAATCCCGCCATACGCTTATGCTTTCTCTCATTTCAGATCGGTTGGCCGTTTGCTGCGCATGGGCAGCACGCTCGAACAGGTTCCAGGCCGGCGGCGCGGCGGAGCCAGCAACACGCATCATGGATGGAGCGAGGTTTTCAGAGATAAGCTGCACGCGCGCATCGAGCGGCGGCTGTGGCATCGTCGGCTCTTGCACCGTTACCGGGTCGGCAAAGCCTGCGTTCCCGACGACCCTCGCGACATAGCCGTTGCGGAATCCCCGCGACGAGCTTCCGGTATTGTAGAGCGAGAGGGCGACCCGGAGCGCGGATTGCGGATCGCGTCCGGGAATGGCCGCATTGTAATTCTGGGTGATGACTCGCCCCAGCGCGGCGACATTGGTGCAGGGGTCAAACACCGTGTCCCACGTCAGGCCAAGCCAGCGCATGTTCCGCGAGTTGATTTGGCCAAGGCCGAGATCGACCGAATAGCCCGCAACGATGTAACGCTGTGCGGTCGCGGCGGCGCTGGCGGCATCGGTCTGTTCGACAGGTTGTCTCCCGCCATTGACGTTGAGCGCGAAGGGGCGTCCGTGGCTTTCGGTCCGAACGATCGCTGCAACAGTTTGCGGCGCAACATTGGGCGCGCATTGCGATGCCAGCGCGAGAATGGCAGCCGCAGAATAGGCCATTACAGGCCGTTTCCCGGAATTCTGATAATTGATCGGCGATGCGTTCGGTAGTTCACGATGCATCGCCCTCCCAATTACTATGCCTGAACAAGAAAGACCTGTCTGGCGGTTCGGCGAATGGTAGCGGGAGGGCGAAAGGGTCAGCTATAGATTCACAAAGGCGTAACCCCTGTTTCGACGTGTCTATCGAAACCCGGAATGCCGATTGACCTTCAACCTTGATGCTA
>JAKFWB010000205.1 GCA_021732945.1 Porphyrobacter sp. | reverse complement strand
AGCATGAAGCTGATGCCCTTGTGCTTGTCTGACCGGTCGGTGCGGACGATGGCAAAGCACTTGTCCGCCCACTGGCCACCGCTGGTCCAGGTCTTCTGGCCGTTAACGAGGTAGTGATCGCCCTTGTCGACGGCGAAGGTCTGCAGGTTCGCGAGGTCTGATCCGGCATTCGGTTCCGAGTAACCCTGACACCAGCGAATTTCGCCACGGCAGATTGGCGGGATATGCTCCAGCTTCTGCTTTTCATCGCCGTATTCGAGCAGGGTCGGGCCGAACATCATCACACCCATTCCGCCGATCGGATTGTAGGCACCGACCTTGGCGAACTCGTGCTCGATGATCCTGGCCTGGCCTTTGGTCAGTCCGCCGCCGCCATATTCCTTGGGCCAGGTCGGTGTACCCCAGCCACGCTCGCCCACGGCTTCGCGCCATTTCTTCTGCACAGGTGTCTCGTTGCTCGGACCGTCGAGCCCGGCGAGCATATTGCCCGTGCCGCTGAGTTCAGCAGAGAAATGGGCAGTGAGGAATTGGCGCACTTCGGTGCGAAATGCGTCTTCGCTCGCCTGGACATCGGATTCTGGCTGTGTTGGCAAGGAAACCTCCGTTCAAAACTGAATTTGCGTCGCCTTACAAGGACGGCAAGGCCGCGCTCTGCCTGGTCAGTATTGCTGCTCGGGGACGTGCAAAACCAAACCTTCCATCGCAGCCTCCATTGGGATCTGGCAGGCGAGGCGACTGTATTCGTTGGCCCCTTCTGCAAACTGCAGGAGTTCGGCCTCCGCTTCGCCTTCCTTCAGACGACCAACCGTGTCGATCCAGCCCGGATCGACATGGACATGGCAGGTCGCACAGGCACAGACACCGCCGCAATCGCCATCGATGCCCGGTACATCATTGAAGAGCGCCGCCTCGCGTGCGGTTTCGCCCTCAGCAGTTTCGACTTCCCGCCGCGTTCCATCGCTGGATACGAACGTCACTTTGACCATCATAAACTCCGTATTTCTGCTTCAGCAAATCAGCGCGCGTGCAGCCGCACCGGCAGCTTCGTGATCCCGCGCACAAGGTTTGAGAAAAGGCGCTCGGGCTCGCCGGTCACTTCGACCTTTGCGAAACGCTTGTGAATCTCTTCCCAGATGATCCGCAACTGCAGTTCAGCCAGCCTGTTGCCCATGCAGCGATGGATGCCATAACCGAATGACAGGTGATGGCGCGGATTCTTGCGGTCAATGATGAAGCGGTCGGCCTGTTCGATAACCGTGTCGTCGCGGTTACCCGACAGGTACCACATCACGACCTTGTCGCCCTTCTTGATCTGCTTGCCGCCGATCTCCCAATCCTGAAGCGCGGTGCGGCGCATGTGAGTCAGCGGCGTCTGCCAGCGGATGATTTCCGGCACCATGCTGGTGATCAACGTTGGGTCGTCATTCAGTTTGCGATATTCGTCGGGGTTCTGATTGAGCGCCAGCACACCGCCGCTGATTGAATTGCGCGTGGTGTCGTTGCCGCCCACGATCAGCAGCAGCAGGTTACCCAGAAATTCAAGGAAGGGCATATTCCGTGTCGCCGGAGAATGCGCCATTATGGAAATCAGATCGTTCTTCGGTTCTTCGTTGATGCGCTGCTCCCACAGGCCTTTGAAATACATCGCGCATTCGATGAGTTCTTCACGCCTCGCTTCGTACGATTCGACGATGCCGGTTTCAGGAGCGGCGGTGGTGACATCGGACCAGCGCGTGAGCTTGCGGCGTTCCTCCCACGGGAAATCGAATAGGGTGGCAAGGGTCATCGTGGTCAATTCAACCGAGACCTTGTCAACCCAATCAAATTCCTCGCCTATCGGCAAATCATCGAGAATCTGACATGCTCGTTCGCGGATTGTCGGTTCGAGCAACAGCAAGTTGGACGGCGCTACAGCGGGGGTGACGGCCTTGCGTTGCTGGTCGTGCTTTGGAGGATCCATGGCGATGAACATTTCAAGTTCGAGCGCGCCTTCCACCGAATGCATGTCCTGAATGGCGATACCGCCGAGCTTTGCCTCCGACGAAAAGACTTTGTGGTTGGTGTCGACGGCCATGATGTCGTCGAACTTCGTGATCGACCAGTAAGGCCCAACATAGCTTTCGCGGCAGTAATGGACTGGCGCCTCCTTGCGCAGCCGGTCGAAATACAGGCCGATCGTGTCCTGCTGAAAAAGACTCGGCCGTGCGACATCAATTTCGTCGATCGGAATGGCTGCGATTTTTCCGGCAGTATCCAGCTCGATCATGTCGATGCTCATGTCTCGTCCTCCATCCCAGGCAAGCAGACTCTCCTTGCTATCAAACAGGTAGATGTTTCGCAGGGTGTGGTCAATAAAGCTTATAAGGATTGTTGCGACATTTGACCGCACTGCAAACTTCATAGACTGATGCTGGACATGTCATCCGATAAACTCTTATAAGGTTTTATCAGAGGAGCGATTCCCAGAGATGCAACCTAAGGTCGATGATTCTAGGAAGGCA
>JAKFWB010000529.1 GCA_021732945.1 Porphyrobacter sp. | reverse complement strand
GCGAATGTGGTGCTCAATTGCTGGTTCGGGCAGGAAACCTTTGCGGTCGATACGCACATCTTCCGGCTCGGCAACCGCACCGGGATGGCCAAGGGCAAGACCCCCGACCACGTCGAAGCCAAGCTCTAAAAGCGCGTGCCGCAACCCTTCCGCCGGGATTCGCACCACTGGATGATCCTGCACGGCCGCTATGTCTGCAAGGCGCGCACGCCGGAGTGCTGGCGCTGCAAGGTCGCGGACCTGTGCAGCTTCCGCAAGAAGGTGCTGGAAGCGCCCAAGGGGCGTTAGAGCGCATATGCGCAATATTCGGTTGCAAACCCATACTATTAGGCAATCTTCAGAAAGATAGTTAGGCTCGCGACTCACATAGAGGGAGATGAGCCATGCGCTTCACCATGTCGTCCCGCCGCGCTCTCATGCTGAGCGCCTGTCTGTCGCTGCTGGCCGCGCCAGCACTCGCGCAGGACACCTCGCCCCCGCCCGAAGACGAGGACGAGAGCTACGACGCGTTGATTGTCACCGGCGCTCGCATCACGCAGGGCGGCGCGCAGGATGTAAAGCATTTCCGCTCCATCGCGCTCGATGAATTCAGCGACGAATCGCTCCCGCAGGCCGCCAGCTTCACGGTCGAAGGCTTGCTGAGCGAACATGACCTGATGCTGCCAAGCAAGCGCAATTGCACGCAGCTGTTCTGCGTTGCCACCCATGCCAAGCCCTCGGCCCGGGCCAAGGGTGAACACTTCGTCGGCATCGGCTTTGAAAGCGGCATTGATAGCGAGGCCTTTGCCGCTGAACCGATCAGCCTGATCGCGGTGGTTGACCGGTCAGGCTCGATGACCGGCGCTCCGATGACGCGGGTCAAGGAAGGGCTGCACGCCGTGATCGACCGGCTGGGCCAAGGTGACCGGCTCGGCATCGTGATCTACGGCACCACCTCGCTGGTGCATCAGGAGGTGATCGAGGTTGCCGGCAACAAGCACGCGCTGCACAGTGCGGTAGAAGCCATCGCGATTGACGGGTCGACCTCGATGGAAGCGGGCATGAAGCTCGGCTTTGCGACCGCCTTTGCCGAACTGGACAAGAGCCGCGGCAAGACCCGGATGATGCTGTTCACCGACGAAAACCCCAATACCGGCAACACCAGCGCCGAGGGTTTCATGGCGCAGGCCATTGAGGGATCGCGCAAGGGCGTGGGCCTGACCACCATCGGCGTTGGCGCGCATTTTGATGGGGCGCTGGCGACCCAGGTTTCGAGCGTGCGCGGCGGCAACCTGTTCTTCGTGCCGCAAGAAGGCTCGGCCAAAGCCCTGATCGCCGAGGAATTCGGCAATATGGTGAGCGAGGTCGCGCAGGATCTGGTCATTGCGATCGACCCGGCAGACGGGGTAAAGGTGGCGGCGATCTACGGCGTGCCGGGCGAGTTGATCGCTGACGCTGGCAATGGCACGGTGACGGTCACCATCGGCAGCGCCTTCCTGTCGAACAATGGCGGCGGCATCTTCGCCACGCTGGAAGGCGTGCCGGATGGCACAGCGCTAGCGGATATCTCGGTCGCCTATACCAATGCGGTCAGCCAGAAGCGGGAAAGCGATACGGATCGGGTTGCGCTGTCGGAAGAGGGCATTCCCGCAAATCTCGCCAAGGCCGAGCTGCTGGTCGATCAATATGTCACCACCCGCGCGGCGCTGGCGGCCTATCACGAAAGGCGCGACGCCAAAGGTGCAGCGGCGTTGCTGGAGGGACTGTCAGAGCGGATTGCCGCATCGGACATTTCCGGGCTCGACGGGGAAGTTGAACTGGTCGCGGGCCTTCAGGCGAAGGCGACCCGGCTTGCCGGTCTGGGTGGCCGCACGCTCCCCAGCGAGGTGTTTGGCGACTGGAAGGTCGTCCGCCACAAGGGCGTGGAGGATATCTCGCGCGGCGATCTGATCGAAATCAACGATAGCGGCGAATTCATCACCGAACGCACCAGCGGGCGCGACGAAGGTGATGCGATCTGGCAGGAATTTGCGATCAACGAGCGGCAGTTGCACATTGAAGGCACCGGCCTCGTGTTCAATTACCGCATCCGCGGCGACCGCCTGTTCCTGCAAAACGCGCTCGACGGGATGGAGATCGTGATGGTGCGGGAGGCGGGGTGAGCGCCGCGGCTTCAGGGTCCTGGCTACAATCCTTTATTTCATCTTGATAAGGGCAGTTTGGCCGGGATTCGTCCATACCGCCTTCCCAAATTTCATTCTATCCCCACGCCCTGTCATTTGACTGAAGAAATCCTTCCCTTCGCATGTCACTTTGGAGCCATAGACCGACTGATCTTTATGCACATTTTTATAAGTTTGGGCAATATGACCATCTAATGCAGAAAAGCATACGTAAAATATCGTCACCGAAGCTCTTTTGCAATCAAGCCTATAAAGTTGGTCCATCAAGTGATTAACTTCGATTTCCTGACAACTGTTATAACAAATACTAGAACCTTTAATTCCACCATGTCCATTTACTAT
>JAKFWB010000112.1 GCA_021732945.1 Porphyrobacter sp. | reverse complement strand
GCACCTCCATGAACAGGAAGGCCGCCATGTATTCGCCAACGCGCTTCTGCACCGCCTCCCAGCTCGCCAAGATGCAGACGGGCATCAGGAACACGCTGAGCATGATCAGCATCAGCGCAATGCCATCAATCCCCAGCGCGTAGCTGAAGCCCGCAAACAGCTCGGCCCGCTCAGTGAACTGCCACTGTGCGCCGCCGATCTCGTAATTCGCCCACAGCAAAACGCCGAGCACAAAGGTGACCAGCGTCGCGCCGAGCGCGACCCAACGGGCTTGCGCCGCGCCCGAAAACAGGCAGGCGCACGCGCCCACCAGCGGCACGAGCATCATCAGCGACAGGATGGGAAGGCCTTCCATTACGAAGCGCGCTCCTAAAGCAAAACGTAGGTGATAGCGGCGACCAGCCCGAGCAGCATGATCAACGCATAGGAGTAGAGGTAGCCCGACTGGAGCGACTTGGCCGCGACCGATGAACGCTCCACGACCCAGGCGATGCCGTTGGGGCCAAAGCGGTCAATCGTGCCGATATCGCCAAGCTTCCAGAACTGCCGCCCAAACCAGAAGGCAGGCTTGACGAAGATCGCGTCATACAGCTCGTCGAAATACCACTTGCGGTAGACGAAGTTGTGAAGCGCACCGAAGGCGCTGACGAACTTGGCCGGGATATCAGGCTTGGCGATGTAGGCGAGGTAAGCGCCTGCAAAGCCCAGCACCATCACGATGGTGGCGCTCAGCTTCACCCACAGCGGCACCCCGTGCATCGCGTGGATCAGGTCTTCATTGTAGAAGATCGACCCGTTCCAGAAGGCCGCGCCATCGATGAATTCGTGGTGGAACACGAGGCCCGCAAAGACAGCACCGAGGCTAAGGATGCCGAGCGGCAGGAGCATCGAGACCGGGCTTTCGTGAGGGTGATAGCCCGCAGTGCCATCACTCAATGCGGGCGGATGATGGGGATCGTCAGCCCCGTGGCCGTGATCATCATGCACCGCGTGCTGGATGTGCTCGGACTGCTCCCAGCGGGGCTTGCCCCAGAAGGTCAGGAACATCAGGCGCCACGAATAGAAGCTGGTCAGCAGCGCAGCAATCGCCCCCGCCCAGAAGGCGAACTGCCCCGCCCCGTTGTGGCGCGCGTAGGCCGCTTCGAGGATCGCGTCCTTCGAGTAGAAGCCCGCAAAGCCGAACACGCCAAGGATGCCGACGCCGGTGATCGCCAGCGTCCCCATCATCATCGCCCAGAAGGTGAGCGGGATGTGCTTCCGAAGGCCGCCGTAATAGCGCATGTCCTGTTCGTGATGCATGGCGTGGATCACAGAGCCCGCGCCAAGGAACAGCAGCGCCTTGAAGAAAGCGTGGGTGAACAGGTGGAACATCGCCGCCCCGTAAGCGCCTACCCCAGCGGCGAAGAACATGTAGCCGAGCTGCGAGCAGGTCGAATAGGCGATCACGCGCTTGATGTCCCACTGCGTCGTCCCGATGGTCGCCGCGAAGAAGCAGGTCGCTGCCCCCACGATGGTAACGATGGTCAGCGCAGTCGGCGCGGTTTCGAACATCGGTGACAAGCGGCACAGCATGAACACACCCGCCGTCACCATCGTCGCAGCGTGGATCAGCGCCGAGACTGGCGTCGGCCCCTCCATCGCGTCAGGCAACCAGGTGTGCAGACCCAGCTGCGCCGACTTGCCCATCGCGCCGATGAACAACAGCACGCACAGGATATCCATGGTGTAGAGCCGCATGCCGACGAACGTGATAGTCGATCCGCTCATGCCCGGCGCGGCGGCGAGGATTTCGGGGATCGAGGTCGTCTGAAACACCAGAAAGGTGCCGAAGATGCCGAGCATGAAGCCCAGATCGCCCACGCGGTTGACCACAAAGGCCTTGATCGCGGCCGCGCCCGCGCTCGGCTTCTTGAACCAGAAGCCGATCAGCAGGTAGGACGCGAGCCCCACGCCTTCCCAGCCAAAGAACATCTGGACGAGGTTATCGTCCGTCACCAGCATCAGCATCGCGAAGGTGAACAGCGAGAGATAGGCGAAGAAGCGCGGCTGATCCGGGTCTTCCTCCATATACCCCCACGAATAGAGGTGCACGAGCGCCGAGACCGTGTTGATCACCACCAACATGATCGCGGTGAGCGTATCGACGCGCAGCGCCCAATCGAAGGTCAGCGCACCGCTCTCGACCCATTTCAGCACCGGCACCACCTCGGCGCTCTGCGTGCCGCCGATGAAGCCGAGGAAAATCGGCCAGCTCAGCCCCGCCGACAGCAGCAAAGCCCCGGTGGTGATGGACTTGGCTGCGACATTGCCGAGCATGCGGTTGCCCAGCCCTGCGATCAGGGCGGCCAGCAACGGTGCAAAGGTGATGATGAGGATTTGCGTGGACACGAACGCTTACCCCTTCATCCGGTTGATATCGTCAACTGCGATCGAACCACGGGTGCGGAAGTAGATCACGAGGATCGCGAGGCCGATGGCCGCTTCGGCAGCGGCAACAGTCAGCACC
>JAKFWB010000428.1 GCA_021732945.1 Porphyrobacter sp. | reverse complement strand
GCGCTGGCGCTGATCACCCGCGACGCGCCGCATCTGCTGATCCTCGACGAGCCTACCAACCACCTCGATGTCGATGCGCGCGAGGCGCTGGTGCAGGCGCTCAACGCCTACACCGGCGCGGTGATCCTGATCAGCCACGATCGCCACATGGTCGAATTGACCGCTGACCGGCTGGTGCTGGTCGACGGCGGCACCGCGCACGAATATGCCGGTAGCATGGATGATTACATCGATTTCATCCTTGGCCGGAAGCCCAAGGGCGAGGGGATCAAGGGTGCCAGCGCGGGCGCCAAGCCGAGCGCGCCGAAGTCCATGGCCGAGGCGCACTATGCCCAATCGCAGCTGGAAAAGGCCGAGAAAGCGCTGGCCCGCGCCTCCGCCGAGGTCGATCGGCTCGACGCGCAGATCGTCACCACCAGCAGCGGCGCGCAAGGGGGCGCAAAGCTGCAAGACCTGCTGACCGCGCGCGCCAAGGCTGGCGACGCGCTCGACATCGCCGAACAGGCGTGGCTGGCAGCGGGGACGGTGGTTGAGGGGTTGGAGCGGGTTTAGGGCCATGCCGTCGCCCCGTGTCAAGCACGGGGCGACGAAGCAGGGAGGCTCGACAAAGCGCTCATTCTCGGAACGGCGGATTTTTGGACTGGCGGACATGGCCGCTTATGTCTGAAACTGGGTGGGAAGTTGAATGGCGGTTTTATTGCCGGTTCCCCGAAAACCAGACATCCAGCGGCACGGCGGCAAACGTCGATCAGCCTTGCGCCTTTTTTTTCGAATATCGTGAAGCGATCGTCGCGATATTTTCAACGAACGCGTCGCGCTCGCCTTTGTCGATATAGTCAAGCATTTGCTGACAGTTCCGGATGTTCTGCGCTTGAATCTGCTTACGAAATGCGAGGCCTGCTTCGGTGAGCGTTAACGCAACAGCTCTGCCTTTCAGCGCCGTTGCATCGCGTCCGATAAGGCCGCGCTTGTGCAATCGATCGACCACCGATTGCATTGTTGTTGAGCGCACCCCCAGATGACTTGCCACGTCCTTAGCCAACCCTTGTGGATGCCTATGCAGGTAGGACAGTGTTTCGAGGTCAAGGGGATTGAACGGAATGGTCCCAAGGCCGGTCGATAGCTGTCGCTCGTCAATGGTAAGCAAGCGAAGCAATGTGCCGATTGCCGCATCAAGGATTTCAGCCTGTTCCATCATGTTCACCTAATACGAATATCGTATTTACTAGATACGATATTCGTATTAAGCTAGCGGTAGCTTGGTTGCATTGGCAAGCCTTGTTGACGGGAGAAGGCCATGGATTCCGCGACGTATTATTTGTTCACTGGATCGTCGTCCGGGCTTGGCCTCGAAGCTGCGAGGCAGCTTGCTCAGACAGACCCAACAAGCATAATCATCGTCGGCGCACGCGAAACCGCGAGTCTCGAGAGCTTGCGGCAGGCAGTCCCGGCTGCGCAGCTTCACGTCATGACGCTCGACACGTCTTCGCTCGCTTCCGTTCGTTCGTTTGCAAATGAGACCGCTGAACTTCTCGGAACCAATACGCTAGCAGGCATAGCATTGAACGCAGGCGTTCAGATTGTCAGTGGAGATCGTTATTCGGTCGATGGATTTGAGCTGACATTTGCCACCAATGTGCTGGGCCACATTGCCCTGTTCCGCCTTATGCAGCCCTCCATATCGGCATCTGCAATAATCGTTTCAACAGCCAGCGGAACGCATGACAAAGACCATAAACTTGCCAAACCCTACAAATTCTTTGGCGGGTATTTCCCGTCGGCAGCTCAGGTTGCAGCAGGCGACGTTTCGACCGGCGCAGACAAGTCTCAACTGGGCCGCGATCGCTACGCCTCTTCTAAACTCTGCAACATCCTCTTCACATACGCCATGGCGCGGAGATTCGGGGAAGATGGACCACGCTTCATTGCCTATGATCCTGGCCTGATGCCGGGCACGGAACTCGCGCGAGACCAGCCAGCGGCGTTACGGTTCGCCTGGAAAAATGTTCTGCCGACTGCTGCCAAATTGATCGATGGGGCCAGTACGGCAAAACGATCTGGCGCAATGCTGGCTCAGTTGCTTGCCGGGCGGCACTTGCCAAATGGCACGGGGCTCCATGTCGAATTCACTGGTCAACAAATTAGGTCGTCCCAAATGTCCTATGATGAGCGACTTCAGGATGCCCTGATGGCTTGGGTCGGGACGGCCGCTTTTGGAGAGGCGCAATCAGTCGTCCAATGACCGCAGTGGGGTCGTCTGCGGAAAGGCAGCTTTTCTCCAACCAAATCCCAAAGCCGCCCAGCAGATTTCGGCATCAAGCAGTCAAAATTGGAACCAGCCTAAAGGCCCTCTCCCCTTGCGGGAGAGGGTTGGGAGAGGGGGCTGGCGCGAAGGCAGCGGCCCTGCCCCCTCTCAACTGCGACTAGGCAGCAAGCTGCCAAGTCTTCGTATCTCTCCCGCGAGGGGAGAGAGCTGCATAGCCTCAACCGGTTCGCCTTCCCACCCTCA
>JAKFWB010000355.1 GCA_021732945.1 Porphyrobacter sp. | reverse complement strand
CTGCCGCAGACCACGCAGGTCGAGCTTGATCCCGCGAATCGCGATGCCGAGGTGGGCGATCTGATCTTTCGCGGCGGGGTGGAAATCGCGCCGGACAAGGCTGGGATCGGCGGTATCTCCGGGCTCTAATGGCATGACGGCCAGCTTTATGCGGTGACCGATGATGGGCGCTGGATGGTGCTCAAGCCGGATGATGTGGCGGGCCGGATGGTCGATGTGTCCTCTGTCACCATCGGCGATCTGCGCGATGCGAAGGGTAGCAAGCTAGGCAATAAGGAGCGCGGTGATGCCGAGGCGATTACCCGGCTGCCCTCTGGCGAATGGCTCATCGCTTTCGAACAGCAGCACCGCATCTGGCAATATGCCGAACCGAGCAGCACCGCGACCGACCCAAGCGCACGCAGCGATGTCGCCGCAATGGTTGCTCTGGTAGCCGGGGCTGAGCTCAATGGCGGACTGGAAGCCTTGGCGGCGAGCCCCAACACCCTGCTTGCATGCGGCGAATGGGTCGATCCCGCCCGGCCCAATTGCGTTCAGGCCTCAGCCGGGGCCGTTACCCGCTTCCACCTCCCCGCCCCTACCGGGATCGCCGAAGCCGGCGGAGTGCCGACCGATGCGGCCTGCAAGGCGGATGACACCTGCTACGTGCTGTTTCGCAGCTATGTCGAAGGCCAAGGCAACCGCGCCGCCATCGTTGAACTCGCCCCCAATGCCGAGCCCAAGACGCTCGCGGTATTCGCCCCGCCGCTGACCCTCGACAATTTCGAAGGGCTGGCGGTGCGCGAGGCGCAGGGCAAGACGTTCCTCTACCTCGTTTCGGACGACAATTTCCGCAATTGTGAGACCAAGCCGGGCAAGGCCTGCCAGCGCACGCTGCTCTACAAGTTCGAGGTAAAAGGCCCTGTGGTCGCCCTGCCCCCGCCAACCCCGGAAAGCCTGGCCGACACCAGCACCGCGCGCCCCGGCAAACGTCCCTTCCCCGACGCCGCCAGCGTCAGCGTGGTCATCACCACCAGCCTTGGCCCGATCACGCTGGCGCTCGAAACCGAGCGGGCGCCGGTCACCGCGGCTAACTTCCTGCGTTATGTCGATGAGAAACGGTTTGACGGCACCACCTTCTACCGCGCGGTCAAGTACGAGCGCGAACCGCTGCCCAATGGCTTGCTGCAAGGCGGGACGCGCGGCGATCCCAAGCGGATTCGCGCACCAATCGCGCATGAGCCGACCAATCTCACCCGACTCAGCCACACCCACGGCGCGATATCGATGGCGATCAACGGCCCCGGCACTGCCGACGGTGATTTCTTCATCGCGATCGAGGATCAGACCGGCTTTGACGCCGAGCCCGGTTCAGACAATCCGGCATGGCGCGATGGCTTTGCGGTGTTCGGCTATGTCACCAGCGGGATGGATGTGGTCGCTGCGATCCACGGTGCTGCGCGCGATGCGGATGCTGGCGAAGGGGTGATGAAGGGCGAGATGCTCAGCGAGCCAGTGAAAATCACTTCGGCGCGGCGGGCGGCCCCACCGGCTGTTTCCCAGCCCTCCCCTTCGCCGCCGACGCCATAATCACCGCCTCATCAAAGGCCGGCCGCCCCACAGCGGCACTGGTGATTTGCGGTTTGGCGGCCTCCAGCACGGGGAGCCATTGCTTCGCCCCCGCGCCGATGCTGGCCTGCGGCAAGGACGCGAGGAAGCGCGCCTTGGTTTCCCATTCGGCGACCGAACGCCCCGCCATCCGCGCGGCCTCGTCCAGCGCAACCGGCTGGCGCAGCGCGCGGTTGATCAGCGCATCGCCAAAGAAGGTCCAGTCGTTCTCCGCCACGCAGCCGAACGACGAGCGCGTGCTCGCGGCCGCCGTCAGGATCGCGCTGTCCGGGCTGGCCAGTGCTGGCACAAACACGCCGGAATAGCAGGCGGACAGGATCAGCACCCGACGCTTGATCCCGGCCTCCTCCAGCGCGGATTTCAGCTTGGCGGGCGACAGGATACCATAGCCGCTATCGCCATAGTGATAGGCCAGCCCCAGATCGCTGCCGTGGCTTGTGGTGTACAGCACCAGCACATCCTCGGAAGGCTCGATCACGCCGCCAATATGGCTGAGCGCCAGCAGCAACGCAGTGATCGACCCGTGGGCGTGATCATCGGCGCTACCATCAGGCCCGGCCAGCACCAGCGTGCGGCCCTGCGCACCGTAACGCGCGCCGAGCACCCGCGCCGCCTCACGCGCTTCACGGGCGAACACCGGATCGCTATCCAGCGCGATAGTTACGACATAGGCATCCGGCGTCCCGGCGCGCTGCGGGGCAAGCTCTGCGAGCGCGGCATCAAGCCGGCGCTGCTGCGCCCGGATCGTCGCGGCAGAGACTCCGCGCTGGAGCTCCGGGCTAGAGCATCGGATTGAATTTGTGAATCGAGGGATTCCCAAGGCCTGTGGATTGTGATTCACCGTTGTTGGAGGTGGATCATGGGCACATGTCGATCGGAAGATTTGCGGGTTCGGGTGGTTGCTGC
>JAKFWB010000038.1 GCA_021732945.1 Porphyrobacter sp. | reverse complement strand
TCCTGGAAGCGTCCCCAACGGCTGACGTCGTAGACCAGGATCAGGTCGAAATCCGCCCGCCCGGCTCGGACATCGTCGATCAAGCTCTTGAGGCCGGATCGGCCAGCGAGGCTCAAGCCGCTCAGCGGGCCGAGCATCCACAATGCCCCTTGCGGAGGTCATCGCGGCACGTCGTCTGGTTCATGAGGCGGCGCAAAAGCTCGATCCCCTCGTGGCAGGGATATAGCCAGCATCAGCCCGCGTTGCCGGACGCCCGGCATTGTAGTGAGCTGAACACCAACCGCTCGAATGCCGCGCACTGACCTGATGGTCGATCGCGTCAACCAGTCACGAGCCCATCTCGATTGAGAGGGATATGCCCCCCCTGGCGTCATGACGCAGAATGGAGATATGGCGATGAAGTCATGACAGGAATTCATCGCCAGTGATCGATATCCAGCCCCTTTCCATCCTGCGCGAGATCGACCGGACCGGCAGCCTCACCCAGGCCGCCGATCGGCTAAACCTGACCCAATCGGCGGTCAGCCATGCGATCCGGCGCTTCGAGGAACGCCATGGCGTCAAGCTCTGGGAGCGTGAGGGCCACAAGCTGCGTCTGACGCTGGCGGGCGAGTATCTGCTGGGGTTGGCGATGCGAGTGCTGCCGCAACTCGAACGGGGCGCCGCCGTGCTCGAGGATTATGCGCGCGGGCGGCGCGGCGCGATCCGGGTGGGAATGGAATGCCACCCCTGCCAGGACTGGCTGATGCGGGTTGTCGACCCGTTCCTGGCGGCATGGCCGGATGTGGATCTGGACGTGACCACGGCCTTCCAGTTTGGCGGGCTGGCCGCGCTGCTGGGGTATGAGATAGACATCCTCGTCACCCCCGACCCGGTGGCGCAGCCTGGCCTCGAATACCGGGCGGTGTTCGACTACGAGCTGGTCCTGGTCGTGGCCGAGACCCATCCCCTGGCAGAGAAGCGCTGGGTCGAGCCCGAGGCGCTGGCAAGCGAGACCCTGATTACCTACCCGGTCCCTCGCGAGCGGCTGGATATCTATACCCAGTTCCTGATCCCCGCCCATGTCCTGCCGCGGCGCCATCGCACTGTGGAGACGACGGATCTGATGCTGCGCTTGGTGGCTTCGGGCCGCGCCGTGAGCGCCACGCCGGATTGGTTGCTGCGCGGGGTCGCCGGCGTGAAGGGCATCCGCCTGGGAAAGGGCATCCCGAAATCCATTCACCTCGGGCACCGAAAGGGAAAGGCGGACAGCTATCTCGAGGGCTTCATGCAGTTGGCCGAGACCGTTCGGATCTGAACGGTCGCCATCGGCCGCGGGGCCCCGTTGCGGTAGACATCGCGCCGCTCCCCGTTTGTGCATAACAGGCGGCCGACCATGACGGCGTGTCATGTATGACTGAAATAAAGTCATTTTCTTTCATCGTCCGGCTGACGCATACAGCATTGCCCTGGCCGTCGCCCCTCCCGCGGCCAGGGACTAAGCAAGCAACGGATGCGCGCTTTGCCTCGTAAGCCAGGACAGCAGATCGCCATGACCCAAGAAATCATCTTCACGATCAACCGCATTCGGTTCGACGAGAACTACACGCCATCCGAGAACACGCGGATCACCACGAACTTTGCAAATTTGGCGCGTGGTGAGAGCCGCCAGCAGAATCTCCTCAATGCCCTGCGCATGATCGACAATCGCTTCAATGCAATGGCTCATTGGGACAATCCCAATGGGGATCGCTACAGTGTCGAGATCGACATCATTTCCGTCCAACTTGATTTCGCAGGCAACGGGACGCAGTTCCCGGCGATCGAGATCCTGCAGACGACAATCCTCGACAGGAAGGCGGGAGCGCGCATCGAAGGCCTCGTCGGCAATAACTTCTCTTCCTACGTGCGGGATTACGACTTCAGCGTCCTGCTTCCTGAGCACAATAAGGGCCAGGCCGGCTTCCGCGTTCCAGGGGATTTCGGCGCGCTGCATGGAAATATCTTCAAGTTCTTCGTGAGCTCGAGCGTTTACAGGAAGAATTTCAGCAAGCCGCCGGTGATCTGCCTGAGCGTCTCCCACAACAAGACCTATCGACGGACGGCCAACCGCCATCCGGTCCTGGGTGTTGAATACGAGACCGGCAATGCCTCTCTGACCGACCAGTATTTCGCGAAGATGGGGCTCCAGGTGCGGTACTTCATGCCGAAAAACAGCGTTGCGCCGCTGGCCTTCTTCTTTTTTGGTGATCTTCTGACCGATTATACCAATCTGGAGCTGATCGGTACCATCAGCACGATGGAGACCTTTCAGAAGATCTACCGCCCTGAGATCTACAACGCGAATTCCGCGGCCGGCGAATACTTTCAGCCGAACCTGCAGCATCAGGACCATTCGCTGACGCGGATTGTCTACGATCGGGGCGAACGCAGCCGACTGGCTTTTGAGCAAGGCAAGTTCGCCGAGGATCACTTCATCAAGCCCTACCAGGCGATTTTGAGCGAGTGGTCCGCTCAATACGCGCGCTGATGACCAT
>JAKFWB010000032.1 GCA_021732945.1 Porphyrobacter sp. | reverse complement strand
CGCCAGTTCGCATCTACCCTGATTGCCCTTTTGGTCTTTGGCGAAGAACTGCTGGCACTTCAGATCGGGGACAGCGCCTTGGTCGCGCGGAAGGCAGGGCAGTGGGAGGCGATCTGCTGGCCCGAAAATGGCGAGTTTGCCGCCACCACTTACTTCGTGACAGACGATCCGGAACCGCGCCTGCAGATCACTCGCCGGACTGCTGGCGACTACGACGCGTTCGCCGCATTCTCCGACGGCATCGACAGCATAGCGTTGCACCATGCAAACCAGGAGCCGCACGCGCGCTTTTTTGATCCGATGATCAAACCGGTTGACCAAGCGGCGGAGCGTGGGAGGCTGGCCAGCCTCTCGGCAGCTTTAGGGCGCTACCTCGACGGTCCTGCCATCTGCGATCGCACCGACGACGATAAGACGCTGGTATTGGTATCGCGGCATTGACCCAGCCGGCGATCAAGATTGATGGCCGGCCATTTGCGCTGGGCAAGCGGATCGGGAAAGGGGGCGAAGGCGAAGTCTTTGCTGTCGAGAACAAGCCCGACGGCGCGGTGAAAATCTACAAGGACGAGCTGCGGGCGAAACGCGAACCGAAGGTGCGAGCGATGGTGCTTGCCGACCTTGCCGACACCACGAAATTGGTGGCGTTCCCGGCCGCGATCGCGACCGATGGCAAAGGCGGTTTCCTCGGTTTCCTGATGCGCCTCGTATCTGGCTACCGGCCAATCCATGAACTCTACGGCCCCAAATCTCGCAAGGCTCATTTCCCAAAAGCCGATTACCGCTTCCTCGTGCGCGCGGCCCTCAACGTGTCCAACGCGGTGGTGAAGGTCCATCAGAGCGGCTGCGTCATCGGTGACTTCAACCACTCGGGTGTTCTTGTATCGAACGAGGCGACCGTCTCGCTCATTGACGCCGACAGCTTTCAATACTCCAGAGACGGAAAGCTGTTTCCTTGCGTGGTCGGCGTACCTGATTTCACACCACCCGAACTGCACGGCGCCGACCTTTCGACTATCCGACGCACGGAAGCGCATGACAATTTTGGCTTGGCGGTGGCTATCTTCCACCTCCTCGCAATGGGAAAGCACCCCTACGCCGGCCGCTTCGCTGGCGGTGACATCTCGATGAGCGACGCGATTGCACAGCATCGCTTTGCCTTTTCACAGCTCCGTACGTCCGAGACGCGGACCACACCGCCGCCTGGATCGGTGAGCTTGAAGGACTTCCCGCCGCAGATCGCCGCTGCATTTGAAGCGGCCTTTGGTCGAAATCCGGCGGCGCGGCCAAGCGCGGCAACTTGGGCGACCCTGATGAAGGAACTTGAGCAGGCGTTAAGCCACTGCGGAAAGGTTCGAACCCACTATTATCCTTCAGCGGCGTCATCCTGCCTATGGTGCCGTGTCGCCGGCCGATCCGGGGTCGATATGTTCCCCGACCTGCTTGGCCCCACCCCGCAGATCGCACCCGGTGGGTCGTTCGACATAGAGCGGATCGCGGCGCAGTTTGCGGCGATCAAGCTGCCTGATCCGGCCTCCCTACTCCCAACTTGGTCCGGTCAGATCACGACCGCGAGTGAGGCCGTCGCCGCGGCCAACCGCGCGAGCATGGGCCATCGGGCCTTGGGCGCTATAGCCCTGATCGCCGCCGTCGGCGGCTTTCTGGCAGCCGTCAATTTCGCGATCGTGTGGATCGGCATCGGCATCTTCGGCCTCATCAGGTTCTTCGGCGGCCCTGTTGAACAGGCACCGTTCAAGACGGCATACAGCGACGCGGATAACCGGGTTCGCTCACTGCAGCAGGGGTTCGTCGATCGGCTCGGCCTCAGCGAACTCGTCACGGTCAAAGCCGACGTTGAGACCTGGATCCGAGCGTATCGCAACCTCGACCACGACCTCGCGCAAAATATCCAAAAACTGAAGGCCTCGCGTGAGACGCGGAAGCGGGAGGAGTATCTTGATCGTTTTCTCATCCGGCGTGCCCGCATCGCCGGCATTGGCGCGGCCAAAACGGCGACCCTGGCATCCTATGGGATTGAGACCGCCGCAGACATCAAGTCGAACGCCGTGCGCGCGGTGCCCGGCTTCGGTGAGGCGATGACGGCGAAGCTGCTAGCATGGCGCAAGACGCACGAAGACAGATTTACCTACAACTCGACTCCAGACGCCTCCGACGTACAAGCTGAGAATGCTGTTCGCGCTAATTGGGCTGCAAAGCGCAACGATCTCCAAACCAAGATACGCTCGGCATTAGCCGCGCTTCAGACAGGCCCGCAGCAGATTACGACGCGTGCGCGGAACGGCGATCCTGCTCTGCTCGACGCACTCGCAAAGCGCGCCCAGGCGGCGCACGATCTCAAGACGCTTGGACTTCCCGTACCGGCTGCTGTGCCTTTTACAGTCAAGGCCCGGCAGGCTCCATCCCCGGGTACGCCGCCTCGCTGTCAACGGCGGTCGGATTCCAGGCCAGCGTGGCGGAGTAAAAGCAGGCCATTGATGGGGCGCTGTGAAGATATGCAA
>JAKFWB010000274.1 GCA_021732945.1 Porphyrobacter sp. | reverse complement strand
GTACAATCTCGAAGGCGCAGCGTTTGATCCGCAGCGCGTGGCGCTGCTGCGCACATTGCTGGCTGACTATTCGCAAACCAGCCCGCAGGTGATGCAATTCCTTGCCGATCGGTACTTCGCCAAAGGCGTGCCGTTTCGTCTCGCGGTCATTCCCGAAGGGCAGGCCTTGGCGCAAGCTGCGGCAGGCGGGGGTGCAGCGCCGGTCACCGCCGCAGCTCCTGTGGGGCGGTAATCGCTTCGTTCATTCATAGTGGTCGGGAAATATTATTGTTCAAACCGGCATTGCCGCTTTACAATTCAAACCAGCGTCCTGTAGCGGGCGCCGCCGCGCAAGGCTTTGCGTGCATGGATATGGAAGAGTTTGATCGTGGCTGACATCTGGACCCCGCAAAGCTGGAAAGCGCATGAAGCGCGCCATCTGCCGCATTACGAGGATGCGGCCGAGCTGGCCGAGGCTGAAAAGACCCTTTCATCCTATCCCCCGCTGGTGTTTGCGGGAGAGGCACGCGCGCTCAAGGCCGATCTGGCGCAGGTCGCAAACGGCCATGGCTTCCTGTTGCAAGGCGGGGACTGTGCCGAAAGCTTCGCCGAGTTCCATCCCAACAACATCCGCGATACCTTCCGCGTGCTGTTGCAGATGGCGGTGGTCATGACCTTCGCCAGCAAGCGGCCGGTGGTGAAGGTGGGCCGCATGGCGGGCCAATTCGCCAAGCCGCGCTCATCGCCGACTGAAACGATCGGCGATGTGACCCTGCCGAGCTATCTTGGCGATAACATCAACGGGATCGAGTTCGACCCCGTCAGCCGCCGCAATGATCCGGCCCGGATGGTGAAGGCCTATTCGCAGGCCGCCGCGACGCTCAATCTGCTGCGCGCCTTTGCTGGCGGGGGCTATGCCAACCTGCGGCAGGTGCATCAGTGGACGCTGGATTTCATGGGCCGCACGCCGTGGGCCGAAAAGTTCAGCGAAATGGCCGACCGGATTGGTGAGGCGCTGGATTTCATGGAAGCCTGCGGGATCGATCCCAGCACGGTGCCGCAGCTGAAGGGCACCAGCTTCTACACTAGCCATGAAAGCCTGCTGCTGCCCTATGAGCAGGCAATGACGCGGCAGGATTCGCTGACCGGCGATTGGTATGCGACATCGGCGCACATGCTGTGGATCGGCGATCGCACCCGCTTTCCCGGCTCGGCGCACATCGAATATGCACGCGGGATCGGCAATCCGCTTGGGATGAAGTGCGGGCCTTCGCTGGAACCCGACGGGCTGCTGACGCTGCTCGATGAACTTAACCCGAAGCGTGAAGCCGGGCGGATCACGCTCATCGCACGGTTCGGTGATGACAAGATCGAGGCCGGCTTACCGCGCCTGGTGCGCGCAGTAGAGCGCGAAGGCCACCCCGTAGTATGGAGTTGCGATCCGATGCACGGCAACGTGGTCAAGTCCAACACCGGCTACAAGACCCGGCCCTTCGACCGCATCTTGCGTGAGGTGAAGGGTTTCTTTGCTGTTCACCGGGCCGAGGGCACGCACCCGGGCGGCATCCATATCGAGATGACCGGGCAGGATGTGACCGAATGCGTCGGCGGGGCGGTGGCGATCACCCATGAGGCATTGGGCGACCGCTATCACACCCACTGCGATCCGCGTCTCAATGCTGAAC
Source organism: Porphyrobacter sp. (assembly GCA_021732945.1). Lineage (GTDB taxonomy): Bacteria > Pseudomonadota > Alphaproteobacteria > Sphingomonadales > Sphingomonadaceae > Erythrobacter. The sequence goes on along the minus strand of JAKFWB010000274.1, from coordinate 855 downwards.
AATCGCTCGAACTGGCGTTTCTCGTGGCGGAAATGCTCAATGATGCAGCGTGCGAGCGCAGTGCCGAGGTCAGCGCTTTCGCTGCTTGAGCGCGGTCCGGCGGAGCGCAAAACCGGCGCGTTGCGGCGAATTTTCGCGCAGGCTGTGGTGATTTCCTGATAGCCGGTGCGATGCCCATGCCTTTCAATTGTCACGGCCATCCGTCATGGTCGTCACACGACAGCAGGCGGCAACAGGAGACGCCCGTGCCCCGAAGCGCGCCGCAAGGCGAACTCAGCGACGATGCAGCGCACGCGCTTGCCGCCCAATTCCGCGCCACCCGCGCGATGAGCGAGGGGCTGGCTGCTTCACTCAGCGATGCCGATGCCAGCCTGCAATCGATGGAGGATGCCTCTCCGGCAAAGTGGCATCTCGCGCACACGACGTGGTTCTGGGAGACCTTCCTGCTGCGCGACCATGTGCCGGGATATCGGCTCCATCGCGACGATTGGCCGTTCCTGTTCAACTCTTACTACGAGGCGGAAGGCGCGCGGATCAGCCGTGCCGCGCGCGGGCTGCTGTCGCGCCCGACGCTGGGCGAAGTGCTGGAATGGCGCGCGGTCGTGACCGAGGCGATGACGCCGCTGCTCGATGATCCGGCGCTCGCTGGGCTGATTGCGCTTGGTGTAGCGCACGAGCAGCAGCACATCGAATTGCTGCTGACCGATATCAAGCATGCGCTGTTCCAGAACCCGCTCGGCCCGGCGATGTTTCCGCATTCAGCGAGTCCGCGCGAAGGCGGGGACCTTAGGCAATTACAGGACCACATTGCTGGAGGTTCCCGCCTTCGCGGGAATGAACAGGTGGACGCAGGCT
>JAKFWB010000323.1 GCA_021732945.1 Porphyrobacter sp. | reverse complement strand
CGCTGAAACACCTCGCCCACGGCTTTGTGTCGCCGGACCATGTGCCTGATGCCAACGTCTTTGATGATCGCGCTTTTCCGGCTGCCGTCATGCCAGATGATCAGGACGCCAAGATGGCGCTCGCCAATGAATGGAGCGAAAAGCGCAAGCTTGCCGAAGGGATTGGCGGCCAGTTTGAGGTGCGCGCGGTCGGCGAAGGTCCGCCGCCGCCGCCGCCTGCGCCGGTGATCCGCCCGACGCCCAGCCTGCCCGGCGCGCCCAGCCTTTCGGGCCGCGGGTTGCGCAGCAAGCTGTTCGGGAATCGGGAAGCCTGAATAGCTCGGCCCACCCGCGTCATTTGATCAGGAAATCATGCTCTCCGCCGCGCGCCGCTCGGCCCGCACGGCGTCAGCCTTGACGCGTTCTTCAGCGGTTTTGCGCGCTTGTTCAGCCAGCCCGCGCCAGGTCTTTTCCGAGCGCAATTCCCGATCGCGCACATTGTCGAGCGTCGCCTTTTCGGCCAGCGCTGCGGCTTCATCGGCGCGCTCGCTATAGAATTCGTAAGTCTGGGCCATTGCGGTTTCCTGCCAGAGGTGGGGAGAGGCGGGAGTCAGTCAGGTGGCGGAGCAGAGCGCAGCAACCCGCGCCCCGCCCCACCGGAATTCACTTAGTCAGCAGCCGCGAGGTTCACGGCGCTTTCCTTGCCGTTACGACCCTTTTCGAGGTCGAAGCTCAGACGCTGATCCTTGTCGAGGCTGTGCATGCCAGCGGCCTGCACGGCAGTGATGTGGACGAAGCTGTCAGCCGAGCCATCATCAGGCTGAATGAAGCCGTAGCCCTTGTCGGTGTTGAAGAACTTTACGGTTCCGGTCTTGCTCATGCGATGTTCCTTTCAAGAACAATATATTACCCACGCGAAATGCATGGGGTCGTGCGTCGTATCGTCCGATGAAAGGAAGTCGTCGTCTGGTTTACGCCGGGGCCGGAGGTATGAACCGATGGCAAGCGGCGGAGCGCAAATTTCGAAGTCCGTCGCAAATTTCGACGTCAGCCACAGGCCCTTAGCACGCTTTGCCCCAATCGCCTAATCGCGCGCCCTTGGCGGCGCGTTAAGACATTCGCCAGAGATAGCGCTTATCCTTGCCCTGCCATGGACCAGCACCGTCCCGTTCCCCGCGCCCCAAGCGCCCCGCCAGCCCTGCGCCAACGGCTGCAACGCACCGGGCTGATCGTCGTGGGCGGGTCGATGTTCGCTTCGATGGCCTTCGCGCATATCTCCTTCTCGATGTTCGGGCAGGTCCAGTACGACCACACCATGGTCTTTGCCGCGCTGATCCCGCTGATCGTTGCGAGCGCCACCTTCGCCTGGATTGCGTCGCTCACCCTGCGGCTGGACGCTTCGCGGCGCGAGCTTGAGACGCTTGCGCATCAGGACCAGCTGACCGGGCTCGCCAACCGCCGCGAGGCCCTTCGCCAGCTGGATCAATGGCTTGCCGAGCATCCATCGCTCGCGTTGGCGATTGCCGATATCGACTTTTTCAAGCGAGTGAATGATCGGCTGGGCCATGATGGCGGCGATGCCAGCCTCGCCCATTTCGCCGCCATGCTGCGCCGCCTGCTCCCGGCCGACTGGCTGGTGGCGCGGATCGGGGGCGAGGAGTTCCTGATCGCCGCCCCCACCCCTGACTTCGCCGCCTTCGCCGCCCGGATTGAGGGAGTGCGCGCGGCGGTGGCCGATACCCCGCTGATCACGCCGACCGGCCCGTTCCAACTCACCGCCAGTTTCGGCCTGGCCGAGCGGAAGGGACATGAGCCGGTAACCCGCCTGATCATCCGCGCCGACACCGCGCTCTATGCCGCCAAGCAAGCGGGCCGCAACCGCACCGAACAGGCGGCATAAGCGGACACAGCGGACACCGTGTCCGCTTCACTCGCCCCAACCATTCTCTTGTAATGCCGCCATTAATTCGTCGTCTGACAGGGCGGACGGACAGGGGAAGCCCCCCTTTTTCGGGATGCTGGAGTAGTCTGCGCGCAGCCCTTCAAGCTCGCCCGGATCGCCGTGATCAAGCGCCCCGGTGGCCACCGCCGCGCCGCTTTCGACCTTCGCCAAAAGGCTTTCGAAATCGCGCGCATGCCGCTCGGCCTGCGGGGCCAGCCGCCCAAACAGCGGGTTGCCACCCGCCGTGAAGCGGTGCAGCAGTGCCACCGTCAACCGCTCGTCAAACCGGCGATAGGCGCCAACCTGTTCGCCCTGAAAGAACACCGGCACCTCGACCCCGTTCAGCGCCCGATCGAGCGCCGCATGGGCGAGCACATCATAGGAATGATGAAACGCCACCTCCCACGCGAGGTCAAACGGCTGGCCCTTGAGGCGTGAGCGCAGCCGATAGGCCGACTGCCGCGACTTGCCGACCGACTTTGCCGCCTCGGACACCGAATGCGTCGCCGAGAGCGCGCGCAGGAACGCGGCTTGCAGATCGAGCGGCCAGCTGTCGTGGCGGGCTTTGGTGGTGGTGCTGGCGGTGGACGCGGCGGGGACAG
>JAKFWB010000294.1 GCA_021732945.1 Porphyrobacter sp. | reverse complement strand
AATTCCAATGAATGCGAAGAAAAGGTCGCCTGCATTTGGCTACGTTTACGCGACCTCCATTCAAATCAAAGCGCCGTGAGGGAACGATGAAATATTTCAGCACCAAATTTTTTTCATTCGCATCAGCGTTTGCAATCATGCACACACCAATAGCAGCTCAAGTCGATGATGCTGAAGTGCCAACTGAAGAAGCTGAAAGCAAGCGCAACGACCTCCATTACTTCGTCTTGAAGATGGATCTCGATGAGCGCGCTGTCCAACGGATTCAGACTAATAGCACGGACGCCGCGTTTGGCGTTCAGCCCACCCGATTCAATTTGCAAACAGATCAGGATGGCGAAACCGCAACCATTTCGCTCGGCAGGTCGAATTCGCAGCTAGGCGGTGTATTTCGTACCGATTACTCGGTCAAACTCACCGCTCCTTTCACCAAATCTGTTGCTCGAGGCGATCTTTTGACCCGCACCGGATTGCCAGATGCATATTCGGTTGAAGGTTCGATCTCATTTAAGCTGCGCGAAGCACCCCCCTTAGGGGAATTGGAATTGTTCAAGGAAAGCGATCTCAGGACCGTCAACCTCGCAATCCAATCAATCCGAGCGCGCTGCACAGAAGCACAAGCCGATCCAAAAATGCAAGAAAAGTACAAGGATATCGAATGCGATAAAGATATCAAAAAGATCCCCGTTGAATTCGGCAGGACCACAGAAGTTGATCGGTTCTTCGATGAGATTGAAAATCAGTACCTCGAATCTTCTTATTTCGCGCTCCAGCTCAGCGGTGCAATTGGGGTGCAGGCCTTTGACCATCGGGATTCTGCCACGCTGGCAGAAATTAAAGATGACCGCACCGTTGCCAGCGCCACCGCATCGTTTGTCTATCTCCCCACAATCAAATCCGGTGTCGCCTACATCGCTGGCGGGGAGTTCGAACGCGACTTTGATCTCCCCGATGAAGAAATCCGTTGCCCGGCGGGGGAAACCACGGCGCCTTCCGTAACCTGCTTCACGGCAGCATTCGGGACGCCAGTGCTAGAGGAGGACATAACGCTATTCGCTGGCTTGCGGTTTATCAGCTCGGATGAACGCTTGCCAATCGGCGGCGAGCTTCGTTTCGCGATCAATCCTAACAATGGCGAATGGGGTGTTGAGGCTCCCATCTATTTCTTGCGAAGCTCGAAAGACGAACTCAACGCAGGTGTGCGAATTGCCTATGACAGCGAAATGGATGACGCATTTTTCGGCGTATTCATCGGCCAGAATTTCGGCGGACTTTTAGGCCAATAACGCCAAAGCTTGGGGGCGGAAAGGGGGTGATGCGGTTCGCTGCTATTGCCCTCTTTTTGCGCATCCGCACCCTACAACACCCCCCGCAGCGGCACTCTCACCCCCGCCTGCTGCGCGATCAGTCCGATCCATTCGGCCACTTTGGCGATCTCGTCCTCGGTCGCTGCGCTGCGCGTTGCCGCTTCGTCGCGCGCGGCCTTCTCCGCAAAATCCGCGCCCGTCTTTGCGTCGCTGGCAAACACTGGGCCTCGGGCGATCCCCGCCACCACTGAGTCGGGCACCGTCACTCCTGCAAAGGCATAGACCCGCGCCAAAGTGCCCGCCGGATCAGCTGCAAAGGCATCGCCGTCGAGCACCCGCACCCGCTCGCCGAACATTCCGCCCAATGCCGCCACAAAGCGCTGGTTGAGGAACCAGGCCAGCCCCGCCGCTTGCAAATCGGTCATCGCAAATTGCTCGCGCGCGTCCATGCCCAGGTCCATTCCGGCATAGGACATCAGCTCCAGATAGAGCAGCCGCCCCCAGCGCCGCCCCAGCAGCCCCTTGCGCACCACCGCGGCAAGGAATGAGGGCAAGGGGTTGGTCATCAAAACCGCGCGCGCCTGCGGCAGAGCCTGCATCAAGGCGGGCGCGAGGCGGTTGGCGTGGTTGGTCGGCTTGATAAACACCGCCTCGCCCGCGCCCCATGGCCGCGCGAGCAACCGGGCGGCGGGGATGAGCGCCGCCTGCCCTGCCGGTCCTGCGTTCGCAAGACTGGCAATGATGCCGGGCTCGGACAGCCCCGCGCTGATCCCCGGTTGTTCGAGCGCACGCGCCAGCAGGGTCGAGCGGCAAAAGGCGGTGTGAAATATGAAGCACACCGGCGTCGCAGTGGGCGCGGCGGACGCGGCCAATTGATCAAGCGGCAATTCGGCGCGTCCATGCCCGTCCTCCTCCTCCCCCACCGCGCTGAGAAACGCGGGTTGCGCAAGCCGGTCGCGCGGGATGCGGACAAACGTGAAGCTGGCGCGCGCCGGATCGAATGCGTGCGGGAGCCAGTTAGGATCAGCGCGAATGGCAGCGGGCTGTGCGGAGAGCGTCGGCATGACAAGGGCTTAGCCCCGCGCACCGCGCTTGCCTAGGCGGCGTGGACAAATTGGTTGACGCGAGACTCGGCGGTTGATTCAAGGCTTCCTTTTGGAGGCGGGGTTGAGCCGGGGCGATCTGAGCGAAGCGGAATGGCGTGTTTTGAGAGACTTGCTGC
>JAKFWB010000297.1 GCA_021732945.1 Porphyrobacter sp. | reverse complement strand
CGTGAAGGTCATGCGGTGGCCCGCTGCACCGTCGAGCGGCTGATGCGCCGCCAGGGCCTGCGCGGCGTGATCAGGGGCAAGGTCGTGCGCACCACGATCCCCGATCCGAAGTCGCCATGCCCGCTGCCAGCGAAAACTTGTGGAGCGACGGGGCAGGGCGCACTCTGGTTGAGGGCGGGGCCTTGGGTGCGGGACGGCTGATGCGCTTCACCCGGCCATTGGTGCCCGCCGACATGCCCGATCTGCTCGCGCCCGAATTTGCCGCGCGCTTGCGCGATCTCGTCGCGCCGCCCGCGCCGCCGCCGATGCGCGTCAGCGCCGCCGCCTTCACCCCGGCCACGTGGCGCGCGCCGTTCAAGCTGCCGCCGCGCGATCTGTCGCCATGGCTTGCCGCCGTGATCGCGCTGGTCTTTCTGGCAGAGCGATTGCTGGCCACCCGGCGGCGCAGGTTCCCCGCATGAGCAGCGCAGTCCGCTTCGACGACTGTCTGCGCCCGGCCCGCCTTCGCGCTGTCAGTGATGTCTTGCTGGTGTGGAGCCCGCTGGTCATTGTGGCGGCGGCATTGGTGTGGGCGTTACACAGCTTCGGTCTGGCGCTTGGCGTGCTAGCTGTGGGCGGCCTTGCCCTTGGCTGGGCGGCGCGGAATGTGGCTCAGCGGCTCGACCGGCTGTGGCTGGTGCGCCGCCTGAATGCGCGCGAGGCGCAGCTGGAAGACAGTGCCGCCTTGCTGTTTGCCGATGCCGACCTTGCCCCTGTCGAGCGGATGCAGGCCGATCGGATCGCCGCGCGGGTGCAGTCGATCGATCCTGTCACCCTTGCCGATGGCTGGTCACGCCGCCGCATTGGCATCGCGTGGTTGCTGGGCACCCTCGCGCTGGCAGCGATCCTTTATTGGCAGGCGCAACGCGATGCAGCCCCGCCGCTCGCCCCAGCTCTATCCAGCACCAGCGCCGCGCCGGGAGAGCCGCGCTTGACCGGGCAGCGGGTGCGGATCGTGCCGCCCGCCTATACCGGCCTGCCTGCCCGCTATGCCGAAAGCCTCGACATCAGGGCGCCCATGGGTTCGCGGATCGAATGGACTTTCGCCTTCACCCCCTCGCCCAAGTCCGCCGCGTTGCAACTGATCGGCGGCCAGCGCCTGCCCCTGCGGCAGGGCGGGGAGAGGTGGAGCGGATCGCTGCGCCTGGATGTCCCCGCGCTGTACCGCGTCACCGCTGAAGGCATGCGCGCCGCCCAGCCATCGCATCGGCTGGAACCCATCGCCGATGAACCGCCGCAAGTGCGGGTGATCGAACCGGCCTCGGGCCTCGTCACCATGCAGCCCGGCCAGCGCCGTTGGCGGATCGTGTTCGAGGTGAGCGATGATTACGCCGTCGATCAGCTCGCCCGCCTGACCGTTACCTCCGCCATCGGGCAAGGCGAGGTTGTCAGGTTCACTGAGCGCAACCAAACCTTGTCAGGCACCGGCGATCCCCGCCGCCGCCGGTTTGCCATCGACCTGCCACTGGCACCGTACGGACTTGAGCCGGGGAGCGATCTGGTCGCGCAACTGACCGTGGCCGACACGCGCACGCCCGGCCCGCAGGTGGTGCGCGGCCCCGGCGTGATCCTGCGCTTCCCCGCACCTGAAGCTGTGCAGGCCGAAGGGCTGGATCTGGCGGCCAAGCAGTCGCTGCCAGCCTATTTCCGCAGCCAACGCCAGGTGATCATCGACACCGAGGCCCTGATCAGGCAGCGCCGCGCCTTGAGCGAAGACGACCTGCTGGTGCGGTCCGATACGATCGGGGTGGATCAACGGTTGCTGCGCCTGCGTTACGGACAATTTGTCGGCATGGAAGCCGAGGAACCGCCCCGGCCGCCTCTGCCGACTTCGGACAAGGACGACCCAGAACCCGAGCCCGAACATTATGATGGCGACGGCCACGATCATGGCGAGGCACCGGAATCCCCGGTGTTCGGCGATCTCGGCAACATCACCGCCGAATTTGGCCATGTTCATGATGAGAGCGAGGCGGCGACCTTGCTCGATCCCGATACCCGCGCGCTGCTGAAAACCGCGCTCGACGCGATGTGGGAGGCTGAGCTCAACCTGCGGTCAGGGCTGCCCGAAGCGGCGCTGCCGTTTGAATACAAGGCACTCGATTACATCAAGAAGGTCCAGCAGGCCTCGCGCATTTACCTGCCAAAGATCGGTTCGCAGCAGCCGCCGATTGATATGGCGCGGCGGTTGACCGGCAAGCGTCAGGGGATCGTCGGCGGGCCAGCGCGCTTGACCCCGTTTGCGATCGAAGATGCGGTGCCAGCCACGGCGTGGCGGGCGCTGGCACAGCCCGGCGGGATCGATCTCGGTGGGCTGGATCAGTGGGTGCGCGCCAACAGCGCCCGGATCGGCGATCCGCTTGGCGTGCTGGCCGCCATCGATGGGGTGCGCAACCAACCCGCATCCGCTGCGCTGCGGGCCAAGCTGCGCGCGCAGCTATGGACGGTGTTGACCCGCCCTCCCCCGCAAGTCCGCCGCCGACATGATGGC
>JAKFWB010000299.1 GCA_021732945.1 Porphyrobacter sp. | reverse complement strand
AGGTCGCCGAGGAGATGATGGTGGGGCCGGACGCGGACTCTGACGACTGATCCTCAAGCGGGCGCTGTTGGGGAGAGTCCAGCTCCCCAAATCTCGCAGCGCCCGGAAAACCGGAACGCCGGCGCCAGCCTTTCCCCAAGGCTTGCGCCGGCTTTTCGTTTCAGAAGGCAGGTATAACGTCGGTTTATGGCCGGTACTTGCTCGATTGAGGTTGCTTTTGGCCCGTTTCAGACCCCGCGAATGCCCGTTTTTGCGCACTCCATTGCGTTAGCCCCTTGCATTGCCTAACTGCACGGCCATGACCTCGACGAACGACATCCGCCGCTCTTTTCTGGACTATTTCAGTAGGAATGGCCACGCCGCCACGCCTTCGGCGCCGCTCGTGCCCTACAATGATCCGACGTTGATGTTCGTCAACGCCGGGATGGTGCCGTTCAAGAACGTCTTCACCGGCCTCGAAACCCCACCATCCCCGCGCGCCGCCTCCTCGCAGAAATGCGTCCGTGCTGGCGGCAAGCACAATGATCTCGACAATGTCGGCTACACCGCGCGGCACCATACTTTCTTTGAAATGCTTGGGAATTTTTCCTTCGGCGACTATTTCAAGGAACAGGCGATCACCCATGCTTGGACCCTGCTGACCAGCGAATGGGGACTGCCCAAGGACCGGCTCACCGTCACAGTGTATCATACAGACGATGAGGCGCACGGGCTTTGGAAGCGCATCGCCGGGCTCCCCGATGAACGCATTATCCGCATAAAAACCAACGACAATTTCTGGTCGATGGGCGACACCGGCCCCTGTGGGCCGTGTTCCGAAATCTTCTACGATCACGGCGACCACATCTTCGGCGGCCCTCCCGGTAGCCCCGACGAAGACGGCGACCGCTTCGTCGAGATCTGGAATCTCGTCTTCATGCAATACGAACAGCAGGTTGATGGCACCCGCCGCGACCTGCCCAAGCCCTCGATCGACACTGGCATGGGGATCGAACGCGTCGCCGCCGTGCTGCAAGGCGTGCATGACAATTACGATACCTACACTTTCAAGGCATTGATTTCGGCTTCGGAATCGCTCACCGGCGTGCGCGCTGAAGGTGACCAATCCGCCAGCCACCGCGTGATCGCCGATCACCTGCGCTCAACCAGCTTCCTGATGGCCGACGGCGTTCTGCCCTCCAACGAAGGGCGCGGCTATGTGCTGCGCCGGATCATGCGCCGCGCCATGCGCCACGCGCACCTGCTCGGCGCGAGCGAGCCGCTGATGCACCGCCTTGTCCCCGCGCTCGTGACCGAAATGGGCGCGGCTTACCCCGAACTTCAGCGCGGGCAGGCGCTGATCACCGAAGTGCTTGAGCGTGAGGAAACCCAGTTCCGGCGCACGCTCGACAAGGGTCTGAAATTGCTCGACGAAGCCACCGGTGATCTCGCCAGCGGCGGCGAGCTTGATGGCGAAGTCGCCTTCCGCCTCTATGACACTTTCGGCTTCCCCTATGACCTCACCGAGGACGCGCTTCGGGCCCGCGGGATCGGGGTCGACCGCGACGGCTTCGACACCGCGATGGCGCGCCAAAAGGCCGCTGCGCGCGCCGCATGGAAGGGCTCGGGCGATGCCGCTTCGGGCGAAGTTTGGTTCGACATTGCCGAGCGTGAAGGCGCGAGTGAATTCACCGGCTATGCCGCCACCAGCGGTGAAGGCCGGGTGGTTGCCATCGTCAAGGGCGGGATCGAAGTGGCCAGCGCCGAAGCGGGCGATACGGTCGTGATCCTCACCAACCAGACCCCATTTTACGGCGAAAGCGGCGGCCAGACCGGTGACGCCGGTACGATGGCAAGCCTCGGCGGCCTGAAGGCCAACGTCACCGATACATCCAAGCCTTTGGGCCGCCTCCACGCGCATCAGGTTGTGATTGAAGAAGGGTCAGTCGCAGTTGGCGATACGGTGGAATTGAAGGTCGACACAGCGCGCCGCGATGCGATCCGCGCTAACCATTCGGCCACGCACCTCGTCCATGCCGCGCTGCGCAATCGCCTGGGCGGGCATGTGACGCAAAAGGGCAGCCTGGTTGCGGCCGACCGGTTTCGCTTCGACTTCTCGCACCCCGTTGCTCTGACGCCCGAGGACATCGCGGCGATCGAGGTCGAGGTAAACGCGGAAATCCGCGCCAACGAAGCGGTCAGCACCCGGTTGATGACCCCGGATGATGCAGTCGCGGCAGGCGCGTTGGCGCTGTTCGGCGAGAAGTATGGCGACGAGGTCCGCGTGCTCGCCATGGGCCGCGCAGGGCAGGGTGGCCGCAGCTACTCGGTCGAGCTGTGCGGCGGCACCCATGTGCGCGCCACCGGCGACATTGGCGTGTTCCGGATCGTCGCCGAAAGCGCGGTTTCCTCAGGCGTGCGCCGGATCGAGGCGCTGACCGGTGAGGGCGCGCGCCAGTGGCTGGTCGCCCGCGAGGAGGCTCTGAAGTCGGCAGCGGGCGTGATCCGCGCGACGCCCGAAGAAGTCCCCGCGCGCATCACCGTGCTGATGGAGG
>JAKFWB010000570.1 GCA_021732945.1 Porphyrobacter sp. | reverse complement strand
AGCCTGGACCGATGGCCGCGATCAGGCGACCGTTGGCACGTGGGGGCCGGGCGGCACGGCGCATCCACCCATGTCACCCACTACGCAAACGCCAGCCGCGCAGCCAGTGCGCATGCGCCCTTCGCCCGTTCCACATGATGCAGCGCCGCAACATCCGCCGCAACCACCCCCGGCCGCGCGGCCCGATGCAGTGTTCGGCGCATTGCTGGGCGAGCTCGGTGTGCCTGCCAGCCAGGTCAAGCTGACCCCGGAGGAATCCGCCGCCAAGACCGGGAGGATGCTGCGCCACCTGCTCGCCGGACTGATGATCCTGCTCGAAGCCCGCGCCCGCGCCAAGGAGGAAATGGGGGCGGCGGGAACTGCGCTCGGCTTTGATGGCAACAACCCGCTGAAGTTTGCGCGCAATGTCGATCAAGCCTTGCAGATGATGCTCAACCCCAAGCTGCGCGGCTATATGGAGGCTGAGGACGCGATCGAGGAAGCCTATCGCGATCTGCAAGCGCACCAGATTGCCACGCTGAAAGCGATGCAGGGCGCGCTGCGCGAAACCTTGAACCGCTTCTCACCCGCCGCCATCAAGGCGCGCACCAAGGAGCAGGGGCTGCTTTCCAAGGTGCTGCCCGGCCAGCGCGAAGCGGCCTTGTGGAAGGCTTATGAATCGCAGTTCAGCGGAGTGACCGAAGGATCGGCGGAAGCCTTCCTTGAGGTCTTCTCGCGCGAGTTCCGCAAGGCATACGACGAAGCGAACCAACGTCCGCGCAAGTGAGCGCGCGTCAGCCCGGCTGACGATCCTCGGCGGTGGCCCACATCACGTCTGCCGCCCAGCCCTTGCTTTTCACCCCCTCGCGGAAGCGCTGCGCCCAGCCCGAATCGACGTTGCGGATGTTGTCGGGCAGCGACGTCGGGCTGGTGATCACGATCAGCCCGAAATCGGCACGCTTGATGTCGCCCAAAATCGAAGGGTAAAACATCGAATAGCCGCTGCCGGTGACATTGCCTTTGAAGTCCTGCACCAGCGTATCAAGCTCGCGCCGGTGAGCGACCAGCATCGTCACCGACACCGTGTCACCAATCGCCAACAAGGCAACATCGTCGCCCGCCTTCACGCCATCAATATTGATCGGCACCTTGGCGTGGAGCGTTGCTTCGGTGTCAGCGAATAACGGCTCCATCCGGGCTTCATAGGCCAGTTGCGGCGTCTTGATCGTCACTCCGCGCCCACGCCCTTCGCGCAAGGCATCAATGATCGCGCAATCATCCTTGGCGAAGCGCACAACATTGCCGAAATCGAGCGCCGGAACGTTTGCGCCTGCGCCGTCCAGCGCCCGGGCCAGCGCAGTCTGCGCTTCGGCCGGGGCCGCCGCAGCACCGGCGAACTTGGCTGCGTCCGCATCGGCCGCGACAAGGGTCAGCCACGAACAGGGAATGCTGCCTGCCGCACGTTCGGCCAGCGCGGTGAATTCGGGAGATCCGGGAGCGATCCCGCCGCCGGTCGCCGCCCCGCCATCGTCGCCTTCGGCCACCGCCGGGTCTGCCACGGATGGCGGCGCATCGCCGCCAAGGCTGACCGCGATGACAATGCCGACCACCGCCAGCAACGTCACCACCCCGCCGCCAATCATCAGCGGCAGGCGGTTGTTGCCCAGACCACCTGACAGAAGCCCGCTTGGCAGCATCCCGGTGAGCTTGTCGGCCAAGCCCTTGCCGCTGGGGGGCTTGGCCACCACCATCGTGGTTTCGTCGGTTCCGCTCGGCTTGGTGCCGGGACGAACTGGCTGCGCTTCACGACGCGTGGCGCCATCGGTCAGCAGCAGGTTGAAGGCCGCCATGGATTGCGGCCGACGCGACGGATCGGGTTGCAAGGCGGCTTCGAAAGCGGAGCGGAATTGCGGCGGAATGTCTGCCAGATCGGGCACGCTCATCCGCTTGCGCACCGCATCGGCAAGCGATCCGCCCATGTCGGAATGCTTGCCCGCCAGCACCGCCCGCAGCGTCAGGGCGAGGCTGTAAATATCTGACCACGCGCCGACATTGCGGCCATATTCGCCCAGCTGTTCGGGCGCGACATAGCGCAGCTTGCCCGCGAACCCATCGCCAACGATCGTGCCAGATTGTTCGCGCGCATCCTTGGCTATGCCGAAATCGATGATCTTGGGCCGCGCGGGATCATCATCGGCAAGCAGGATATTGTCCGGCGCGATATCGCGGTGGATGGCTCCCAGCGTATGCGCCGTGCCAAGACCAGCGGCCAATTTCTGCGCCACGGCGAGGAATTGCGCGTCGGTCAGTTTGAGCTTGCCCAGCCGCGCTTCAAGGCTTGGTCCGTCGATAAATTCGGTGACGATGTAGGGCCGCCCCAGGCTGTCGCGCGCGGCGAGGCGATATTGCACGATCGCTTCGTGATGCAGGCGGGTGAGCGTAGCCGCTTCCTTGGCAAACATCGCCGCGACCAGTTCGTCCTGCGCCAAGTGCTGGAGCATCACCTTGACCGCGACCTTCTCGCTGGTCTGGTGAACATTGACCGCCTCATACACCTCACC
>JAKFWB010000580.1 GCA_021732945.1 Porphyrobacter sp. | reverse complement strand
AATATGGCTGAGTTCCGCCCTGGACGTTTTCCTACGACGCGTGGCAGCTATTCAAGACACCATGCCCGATTCAGACGTTCCGGATAGTCCGCCGACTTGGATACGGTAACGGGGGCTTAGGGTGCTCAACCAATGACCGGTGTTGGCGTTGCCTGATATTCAATTTGCGTCGGCGACCTTCAGGAATGTCATGACCATCGTCATTGATCCTTGCTCTGCCGATCGCGACTTTCGCCGCGAACGCACTAGAGGGGAGAGGGCTTTGCCCTGATTGAGCCATTTGGGCGTCGATAGTCGACGTGCCGGGCTCACAATCAGGAGTGTGTCCCATGATCAAGTCGATACCGCTGAACAAACTCGTCCAGTCTCCCCGCAACGTTCGCCGTCACAGTGACCCAGCAGCGGATGCCGAGCTCGAAGCCAGCATCGCAGCCCGTGGCCTGCTGCAGAACCTCATCGTCAGACCCGCTGCCAAGGGCAAGTTCGAGGTCGAGGCCGGGGAGCGTCGCCGGCGCGCGATGCTCGCGCTCGCCGACGAAAAGCTGCTCGCCCGCGATTATGAAGTCACGTGCCTCGTGCTCGAGGACAGCGCTGAAGCGGCCGTCGAGACCAGCCTCGCGGAGAACTTCCACCGCCTCGCCATGAACCCCGCTGACGAAGCCCAGGCCTTCGCGGCGCTCGTGTCTGGGGGTGCGACTGTCGAAGAGGTTGCCCGCCGCTTCGGTCTGACTGTCCGCTTTGTCGAGGGACGTCTGCGTCTTGCGACGCTTGCGCCCGTCGTGTTCGAGGCTCTTGCGTCAGGGGAGATCACCCTCGATATTGCCAAAGCCTTCGGTGCAACTTCGGACCAGGAAATCCAGACCCGCGTCTTCGAGCAGGTGTCCTCGGGCTACTATGCGCCCAACCCCGACAGCGTCCGGCGCATGGTTCTGTCCGGGACCGTCAGGGGCAGCGATCCACGTGCCCGCCTCATTGGCCGCGATGCCTACATTGCCGCCGGCGGGCGGATCGAACGTGAACTGTTCGACAACGACGACAGCGAGTCCTGGGTCGATGTCGCGCTGCTCGAAAGCCTCGCGGCGGCAAAGATGGAAGAGGAGGCCAAAGCTCTCGCCGCCGAGCAGGGTCTTGCCTGGGTCAAGCCAACGCTCGATCCCTATGCCAGCCACGATCTGGTCGATGGGCTTGTCCGGCTTCCCGCCGAACCGGCGCCTTTGTCCGAAACCGAGGTGGCTAGGCTCGACGAACTCGATGCGTCCTATGACGAGCATGCGGCGATCCTCGAGGATGAGGACAGTAACGAGGAGGCCGTGGCAGCAGCCGAAGCCGCCATCGAGGCCATCGAACGCGAGTGCCAGGAAATCCGCGCCCGACCGCCCGTCATCGCGCCCGAGCTCAAGGCCGAGGCAGGAATGGTGCTGGTGCTTTCCCGCGATGGTACGCCGGTTCTCCAGCCGGTGTTCTACGGCGAGCGTCAGACTGATCCCGCCGAAGCCAACAGCGAGATCGAAGTCGTCTCGGGCGGGGAAGGTTCAGAGAAGCGCCGGACCACTTTGTCCAAGCGCCTGGTCGACGAGCTTGCCATGCAGCGCCGCGATGTTCTGGCATTGCACATAGCATCCGACCCCGGGCTCGCGCTCGACATCATGGTCTTCACGCTTGCCGATGCCGATACCCACGACTGGCGGGCACGCCCTTCGACCACGCTGCGCGCGCCTGTTCCGGCAGGCCCGATCATCGGATTCGAAGCCAAAGATGCACCTGCAAGCAGCGCGCTTGCCGAGCTCAGGTCCGGTCTCGACGAACGCTGGCGCGGCGGTGAGGATGCAACGTCCCGCTTCGACCTGTTTCGGGCGCTGCCCGATGACAGCCGCGCGGCTTGGCTGGGTTACGTCGTGGCCCGGTCGCTCGAGGCGAGCCTCAACATGTCCGGTGAGCGCCAGCTGCCGTTCCAAGATCATCTCAGCAGCCTGATCGGTATCGACATGGCGCAGTGGTGGCGCCCGACCGCTGCCAACTACTTTGACCGGGTGTCGAAGCAGGTGATCCTCGATGCGCTGACCGATGTCGGCGGTATCGAGCTCTCCTCGCGCTTCGCCTCGGTCAAGAAGGGTGACCTCGCAATGAGCGCCGAGCGCGTCTTCGCTGGTACCTACATCACCGAGGTCGAGGTTCGCGAGAAGGCCCTGGCCTGGGTGCCTGAGGTCATGTGCTTCGCTTGCCCTGCGCCGGATGCTGGCGAAGCCGAGATCGGCCCCGCTGGCGCGAAGCAGGGCAGTGACGACGAACATCAGTCTCCCCGCGAGCTGGCCGCCTGACCTCCTCCTGACAGGCTAGGCCACTCGCACCTCGTGAAGCGGTCCTTCGGCTTATGCCGGAGGGCCGCTTCCTTTTTGGAAGCAGAGCAGAGGGGGCTCGGGAACCTGTGGCACTGACCGGCGAAGCCGTCGCCGACTGTCAGATGCCTCAATCAGGAGAACAGTCATGGCCTATCGCAAGGGGCAGGGCGGCGGCTTGTCGCCCGCCACCCGCATTACCCAGGAA
>JAKFWB010000492.1 GCA_021732945.1 Porphyrobacter sp. | reverse complement strand
CCGCCCGCGCGGGCGGCCCAGAGTTGCGTCCCGAAGGTGGCGCCATCCCACCAGGTGAAGATTTTTCCGAGGATTCCCATGA
The DNA here is from genome assembly GCA_021732945.1 of Porphyrobacter sp. Taxonomy (GTDB): domain Bacteria; phylum Pseudomonadota; class Alphaproteobacteria; order Sphingomonadales; family Sphingomonadaceae; genus Erythrobacter. The sequence goes on along the minus strand of JAKFWB010000492.1, from coordinate 2,466 downwards.
GCGGAGCGCCTAGCGGAATTGGAACGGAGCGCCAAGGGGGAGATAACTCGGGCAGCGTATAGACAACCCGATCCCCCGGCACGATCCCCAGTTCCTTCGCCCGGCCCGCGCGCAGTTCCAGCACCGCAATCGCAAAGCCTGACGATGGCACCGGTTCGAGCGAATAGGGTACGGTGTTCGCCGCGATATTGCTGATCCGCCCATCCGAGCCGACGAAAATGATATCGAGCGACAGCGGCGTGTTCTTCATCCAGAAGCTGCGCGGCTCGGGCGCGGCGGAGGGAAACAGCATCCCTTCATTATCGCCCAGTTCAGTGCGAAACATCAGGCCTTTGGACTGTGCTGCCTGACTGGCGGCCAGTTCGACCTTGAAGGGAAGCTTCTTCGCGCCGCGCTCCACCACCAGATCGATCACTTCGAGGCCCGAGACCGGGTGGCGCGCATTGTCGGCTGCCGCCGCCGCCGCCGGGGCCTGCACGCTCGCGGTTGCGCCTTCGCCGGGTGAGCACGCCGCCAGCACGCCCAGCGCCATCACGCCTGCCGTCAGCCAGTGAACCTTTACCATTGCTCTGCCTCTTCTTCGTCTGTGGCTTCGTCCAGCCATTGGTCCACATCCTCAGGCCGCCTGGCCGCGAGGACAAACCGCACGTGATCATACTGGTGGCCTGCGCGCAGCATTGCTGCAACGGCTTTTTCATGCGTCTTGCGCGCGGTGAGCGGATCGCGCACCCCGTCTTGATCGCGCGCCCATGGGCCAAGACGCTTTTTTTGCGCCATCAGCGCAGCAGCGCGGCGGCTGCCGGCCTCGCCGGGCGCATGGGCGCGCCTGATCTCTTCGCCGACACCGGCAAACCGCAGCGTTTCCTCTACGCGCCGTCCGCCATAGCCCCGCGCGCCCAGATCGCGCGCCCGCGCCCGGGCATAAGCATCATCATCGACATAGCCAAGCTCCACCAGCCGAGCGACAAGTGCCGGAATATCAACTTCGACCCTGCGGCCATCGGCATCCTCGGCCAAGCCGCGTTCCCTGATCTTGCGCGTCAGAAAGGCTTCCACCCGCGCGCCGGTGGTAGCGAAACGCGCGGCGTAATGCAGTGCCAGATCACGCAAAGCTGTCTCAGTCAGCGGTGGCTTGACGCGCGGCTTTTCGCGGCGTTTTCGCCCGGAAACCGCCCCGGCTTCGCGACCGGGCGATGACGAAATTGCTTTACCTGAAACCATTTCGCCTTATTCGTGCCACCTTCGCTATTAAATGCCAAATGCTGGACGTTGCCGGACATATGAACGGCAACACGGGGTAATGCCAGAGCGCGGGCGGGAGAACGCAATGGGACGCGCCGCAAACAACGGGTATCGCTGAACAATATGAACGACGCCGTTTTGACGCCGACGCCGAATGATTGCGACCTGCCGCGAATCCGTGCGCAATTTGCAACCTTCAATGATGCGATCGACTATGCCGCCCGCAGCCGCAAGGGACTCAATTTTCACGACATGCGCGGCGAACTGGCGCGCGCTTATCCCTATGCCGAAATGCGCGAAGATGCGCTGGTGATGGCACGCCGCCTGATTGCGGCGGGGATCGGCAAGGAAGACCGGGTGGCGCTGATCGCGGAGACGGGGGCGGATTTCGCCGCGCTGTTCTGCGCCTGCGTCTATGCCGGGGCCTGGCCCGTGCCGCTGCCGCTGCCGACCACCTTTGGCGGCAAGGAAAGCTTTATCGATCAACTGGCGGTGCAATTGCACAGTTCTGATCCCAAAATCCTGCTCTACCCGGAAGAAATCGACGAGATGGCCGCCGCCGCCGCCGCCCGGCAGGGCTGCGAAGCGGAAAGCTGGCAGGATTTCGCGCGGCGGCCAGCGCCTGAATGCGCACTGCCAACCGCCGCGCCAGACGATATCTGTTATCTGCAATATTCCAGCGGATCGACCCGCTTCCCCACCGGCGTGGCAGTGACCCACGCTGCGCTGCTGCACAATCTTTACGGCCATTCGACCACGATGAACCTTGGCACCAATGACCGCTGTGTCAGCTGGCTGCCGTGGTATCATGACATGGGCCTCGTAGGTTGCCTGCTGTCGCTGATCGCCAATCAGGTCTCAGCCGATTACCTGAAGCCCGATGCCTTCGCGCGGCGTCCACTAGCGTGGCTCGACATGATCAGCCGCAATCCCGGCAACACGCTCTCTTATTCGCCCACCTTCGGCTACGACATTTGCGCGCGCCGCATTTCGAGCCAGAGCCATGTGGGTGAGCGCTTCGACCTGTCGCGCTGGCGTATCGCGGGCAATGGCGCGGACATGATCCGCCCCGACGTGATGCAGAACTTCGTCAACGCCTTTGCGCCCGCCGGGTTCAAGGCCTCGTCGTTCACCCCGTCCTATGGCTTGGCCGAGGCGGTGCTGGCGGTGACGGTGATGCTGCCGGGCGAAGGCATCCGGGTCGAACTGGTCGAGGAGGAGCGC
>JAKFWB010000564.1 GCA_021732945.1 Porphyrobacter sp. | reverse complement strand
ACTACGGGCTATGGTATCCGATCGTGATCTGCGCGCTGACAGTGGTGGCAGGTCTGGTGTTCCTGCCCGAGACCTTTCGCCGCAATATCGACGATTAGCGGTTCTGCCGCCCCTCGATCAGCCGCTCAACCAGCGAGGGATCGGCGAGGGTTGAGGTGTCCCCCAGCGCACCGAAGTCGTTCTCGGCGATCTTGCGCAGGATGCGGCGCATGATCTTGCCTGAGCGGGTCTTGGGCAACCCGTCGGTGAAGTGGATCACATCAGGCGTCGCTACAGGGCCGATTTCCTTGCGCACCTGCGCCTTCAGCTCGGCCAGCAGCGCGTCGTTGCCCTCCTCGCCAGCGTTCAGGGTGACATAGCAATAGATGCCCTGCCCCTTGATATCATGCGGGTAGCCGACGACTGCGGCCTCAGCGACCTTGGGGTGGAGCACCAGCGCGCTCTCGACTTCGGCGGTGCCCATGCGATGGCCTGAGACGTTGATAACGTCATCGACCCGCCCGGTGATCCAGTAATATCCGTCCGCGTCACGCTTGCACCCGTCGCCGGTGAAGTACTTGGCCTTGTAAGTGCTGAAATAGGTCTGACCGAAGCGTTCGTGATCGCCGTAGATGGTGCGCGCCTGCCCGGGCCAAGAGTGGGTGAGGCAGAGGTTGCCCTCGGCTGCGCCTTCCAGAACTGTGCCCTCGCTGTCCACCAATTGCGGGCGGATGCCGAAAAACGGGAGACCCGCGCTCCCCGGCTTCATGTCGTGCGCGCCGGGCAGCGTGGTGATCATGCAGCCGCCGGTTTCGGTCTGCCACCAGGTGTCGATGATCGGGCAGCGGCCCTCGCCCACCACGTCGAAATACCAGCGCCACGCCTCGGGATTGATCGGTTCGCCGACGCTCCCGAGCAGGCGCAGCGAGGCGCGCGAGCGGCTGGTGACGTGGTGGTCGCCCTCGCGCATCAGCGCGCGGATCGCGGTGGGGGCGGTGTAGAGGATGTTGACCTGATGCTTGTCGACCACATCCCAGAACCGCCCGTGATCGGGGTAGTTGGGCACGCCTTCGAACACCACCGCGGTCGCCGCGTTGATCAGCGGGCCGTAGACGACGTAGCTGTGCCCGGTGACCCAGCCGATATCGGCGGTGCACCAGAACACCTCGCCGGGCTGGTAGTCGAAGATGTAATGGAACGTCGTCGCCGTCCACACGCCGTAGCCGCCGGTGGTGTGCAGCACGCCCTTGGGCTTGCCGGTCGAGCCTGAGGTGTAGAGAATGAACAGCGGGTCTTCCGCCCCCATCACTGCGCAGGGGCAATCGACATCGCTGGCAAGGTCGGCCAGCCAGTGATCGCGGCCTTCAGCCATGTCGATCGCGCCTCCGGTGTGCGGGATCACCAGCACCCCAGCCACATCAGTGCCCGGATGGGCGAGCGCCGCATCGACATTGGCCTTCAATGGCACCCGCTTGCCCCCGCGCAATCCCTCGTCGGCCGTCACCACAAACCGGCTGCCGCAATCCTCGATCCGCCCAGCCAAAGCCTCGGGCGAGAAACCACCGAACACCACCGAATGCACCGCGCCCAGCCTTGCGCAGGCGAGCATCGCGACCACCCCTTCGAGGATCATCGGCAGATAGATCGTCACCCGGTCGCCCCGGACAACGCCCAGCGTCTTCAACGCATTGGCCATCCGCACCACCTCGGTGTGGAGTTCGCCATAGGTGAGGCTGCGGCCCGGAGCGGCAGGATCATCGGCTTCGAATATCAGCGCGGTGCGGTCGGCGTGCTCGGGCAGATGCCGGTCCACCGCGTTGTGGCACAGGTTCAGCGTGCCATCCGCAAACCAAGAAATTGCCACCGGATCATAGGCCCAATCGCCGCCGACCGTCGGCGCGCTGACCCAGTCAAGCCGCTGCGCTTGTTCCAGCCAGAAGGCATCGGGCGTATCGATCGAAGCGCGATAAAGGGCTGCATATTGTTCGGGGGTGCAGTGGGTCGGGTGCTGGGTGGCGGGCCGCTGGACGGCATTGATCATTGGTGGTCTCCGAAGGTCTGGCCCGCAGGCTACACGCCCCGCGCTGCCAGACAAAGGCCTCAATAATTCTGCTTTGCAGACCTTCGGTTCTGCGTGAAACATTGCTGGAACGGGGGCGAGCGGGGCCTGCGCCTTGCGGAACACCTTTTGCCGCAAATCGACAAGCAAACGCCGGCAACTGCGTCTATGCTCAACCCAAGGGGGAATTCATCATGGCAGTTACCGATCACGTTGACCTCAATGGCTTCATGGAGGGCGTGAAAAAGCGCAATCCGTACCAGCCGGAATTCGTCCAGGCGGTCCAGGAAGTGGCCGAGGATATCTTTGAATTCATGGAGGATAAGGAGGAATATCACTCCCAGCAGATTCTCCGCCGCATTGCAGAGCCGGATCGCGTAGTGAGCTTCCGCGTCTGTTGGGAAGATGACGCTGGCAATATCCGCGTGCAGCGCGGCTGGCGGGTGCAGAACAACAACGCGATCGGCCCCTACAAGGGCGGCATCCGCTTCCATCCTTCGGTGACCGAATCGGTGC
>JAKFWB010000388.1 GCA_021732945.1 Porphyrobacter sp. | reverse complement strand
TTGCGGGTGCCCGCGTTTGCCGCGAGAAAATCGGCGCGTTTGGTAAGGACAGAAATCACAAGGGTCACCATAAGACAAACGGGCTCCCAAAGGGAGCCCGCAAGGGCGACCGCCCGCCCGCAGCGACGCGGCCTTCAGGCCGCGTGAGCGAGGAATTCGCACCCGCGGAGGCGGGTGCGGAACAAATTACGCGCAGAGCTTCTTGCGGCCGCGATTGCGGCGGGCGCGCAGCACCTTGCGGCCACCCGGGGTCGCCTTGCGCGCAAAGAAACCGTGACGACGGGCGCGCACGAGATTGCTGGGTTGGAAAGTCCGCTTCATATCATCCTCGAAAAAGCTACCGGCACAGATGCATGTGGGTTTTGCCCCAGCATCAACCGTGGCCGCAAATCCGCGACCGTGAACAGGCGGGTGCCGTTATGGGAAAGCCGTGCGCGAGTCAAGCAGCGCCGCGCCCAGATCACCATAAGCCAACTTGGGGGCAGGCGGCGGAATGGCAGATGCATCCTTCGACAGGCTCAGGATGAGCGCGTTCATTTCGATCATGCCACCAAGGTCGCTCGTCCTGAGCTTGTCGAAGGACGCTTTCACAACCCCGCCCGAGCGCGCCAGAGCCAGCCGTAACCCGGTCTCAAGCTTGGGGCTCAGCAATGGGTTGGTTGAAACGCGCGCCTCAGGAGCGATCCAGCGCGCCATCTGCGCGCCTTCCAGCCACAGCGCGCTCGCATGGGGCACCGAATTGGTCATGGCATAGAAGGCCCGCGCTTCTTCGGCGCTCATGCCCATTTCGGCATAGTAATCGAGATAGAGCCGGTTCTCCGGCGCATCTGGTGCGAAATCATCGGGCTCCCGCCCGGATTCGTCGCGCCATGAATGCACCGCGAAGGATGAGCCGGGATCAGCCGTGCGGCGGGTGCCCGCCAGAAACAGCTCAACCGCGCCCGACCGGGCCGAGCCGCCCGTCGGCACATGCGTCGCCAGCCCCGCCGCGCGGATCGCACGGCCAAGCGCGAGGTTCGCCAGATCGTGGCTGGTGCCCGGTGCATCGGCAAATTCGATCACTTCCAGCCCCGGATAGGCCGCCAGCATCGTCGCAAAGGCCTGGGGGGAGGACTCATCGGTCCCGGCGATCAGGGTCGCACGCCGATCATTGAGCACCTGGAACGGGCCGAATTGGGCCAGCGCCGTCGCGGCGGCCATTCGCGAAGGCCGGGCGATAAAGCGCACCGGTTCGGCCTGAACGGAGTCACTAGGTTCAAACGCAGCGGGCACCATCGCAGCCGGGCTTTCATCCACCGGCACCCATTGGCCGCTGGCCGGATCCCATTCCTCCACCCACGTGACCGTCGAGACCACGCGCGCACCCGATTGCGCGAGAGCCGCCGTTGCGGGCAGCCATAGCGCAAAGGCGACAAGCAAAAGGGCAAGGGCGTGGTTCATCCACCGCACCATCACCTCGCGGCCCTTCCGAAATCGCCAAGATATATGCTTACAAAATCCCTTAACGCCTGCTCCCAAGCCGCTCGACAAGCCTCTCCTAAGCCTGCACAAACGCTTGGAAGGGCAGGATAAGGGGTCGCAGATGGTCGCGCTGGTGAAGACGGTTGCCTATTTGGGGCTGGAGGCGCGCGCCGTTGAGGTCCAGTGTCAGGTCGCGCCCGGGATGCCGCGCTTCTCCGTCGTCGGGCTGCCGGACAAGGCCGTGAGCGAAAGCCGCGAACGGGTGCAATCAGCGCTGTCGGCGATGGGTCTGGCGCTGCCGCCCAAGCGGATCACGGTGAACCTGTCCCCCGCCGACCTGCCCAAGGACGGATCGCATTACGACCTGCCGATCGCGCTGGCGTTGCTCGCCGCAATGGGTGTGACCGATGCCGAGCAATTGGGCGATTGGATCGCGGTGGGCGAGTTATCGCTTGATGGCCGGGTGGTCGCCAGCCCCGGCGTGCTGATCGCCGCGCTCCATGCCAGCGAGGCGGGGACGGGTCTGATCTGCCCGTCCGAGCAAGGCCCCGAAGCGCGCTGGGCCAGCGGTGTGCCGGTGCTCGCGCCGCGCGATCTGGTCAGCCTGCTGGGACACCTCAAAGGCAGCCAGATGCTGCCAGAGCCCCCGCGCGGCGAAGTGACCGAAGGGGTGGGCGGCAATGATCTCAAGCAGGTGAAAGGGCAGGAAACCGCCAAGCGCGCGCTCGAAATCGCGGCGGCGGGTGGGCACAATCTGCTGATGGTCGGCCCGCCGGGATCGGGCAAGAGCCTGCTCGCCAGCTGTCTGCCGGGCATCCTGCCCGACCTTACCCCCGGAGAGGCGCTCGAAGTGTCGATGGTGCAATCGGTCGCCGGGACGCTGGAGGCCGGGCGGATCAGCCGCGCGCGCCCGTTCCGCGCGCCGCACCATTCGGCCAGCATGGCGGCGCTGACCGGCGGCGGTTTGAAAGTGCGCCCCGGCGAAGTGAGCCTGGCGCACCTTGGCGTGCTGTTCCTTGATGAATTGCCCGAGTTTCAGCGCCCGGTGCTCGATTCGCTGCGCCAGCCGCTGGAGACGGGCAAGGTCGATGTTG
>JAKFWB010000390.1 GCA_021732945.1 Porphyrobacter sp. | reverse complement strand
ACATCACGGTCCTCACGCAGGCGACGATCCGCAAGCTCACCACCAAGGGCACGCGCGTCACTGGGGTCGAGTTCACCCATGGCGGAAAGCTGATGACCATCGGTGCGACGCGCGAGGTAATTCTTTCGACCGGCGCGATCAACACGCCCAAGATCCTGATGCAGTCGGGCATCGGCGAGGCGGCGCAGCTTCGCAAATTCGGCATTCCTGTCGTCGCGGACCTCCCGGGTGTCGGCAAGAACTTCCAGGATCACGTGATGATCGCGGGTTGCGTCTGGGAGTACAAAGAGCCGATCACGCCGCGCAACAATGCCGCCGAGGCAACTTTCTTTTGGAAGAGTGACTCCAAGCTCTACACGCCGGATTTGCAGCCGTTCCAGATCGAGATTCCCTACGTGAGTGAAGTCACGGGCAAGCAGTACAACCCGCCTGCTGGAAGCTGGTCGCTATCACCTGCCGTGGTGCGTCCGAAGAGCCGCGGTGAGATCACCATCACCGGTGCGGACCCCAGTTACCCGGTCAACATTGCGGCAAATACCTTCGCTGAGCCCGATGACATGACGGCAATGCTCCGTTGCATCGAGCTTTGCCGCGAGATCGGCAATACCGGTCCACTCGCGGCTTTCAACAAGCGGGAGGTTATGCCGGGGAAGATCACTGGCGCCGACCTCCAGGACTTCGCCCGCAACGCGGCGGTGACCTACTGGCACCAGAGCTGCACCGCCAAGATGGGTCGGGATAACATGTCCGTCGTGGACGGGCAGTTGCGCGTTCACGGCATCCAGGGCCTCCGCATCGCGGACGCCTCGATCATGCCTCGCGTAACGACCGGCAATACCATGGCAGGCTGCGTCATCATCGGGGAGCAGGCTGCCAGCGCCATCACCGCCTAAACGAACACGATCAAAAAAGAGGGGAATGCACCATGCCGATTTCGGCAACGATCCGTGGCGTCCTGGCGACGTCCGCCGCCCTGCTGGGCTTTGCTGCCGCCATACCCGTTCAAGCTCAGACAGCGGTCGACCCCGGTGACTACACGGCGCTACCCCCCGGCACCGACCTCGCGGTGGTCTACGGCCAGTTCATCAACCGCGACAAGCTCAAGCTTCCAGGCGGCGGGGAGCTGAAGGACGACACCAATCTCAACACATCGGTCGCGCTGCTGCGCTACGTCCACTTCACGAAACTCGGGCCGTTCGTCGTCGATCCGCAAATCATCGTACCGGTGGGGTCGGTCCATGATGCTCGGGTTGGTGGGCAGAATCTGGGATCATCCACCGGTATCGGAGACGTTCTCGTCTTTGCGACGATCTGGTTTGTTAACAAGCCGAGCGATAACTATTCGACGTATCTCGGCTTCTCGCCGATCGTGGGTATCCCTACCGGGACGTACGACCGCAACAAGGCCGTCAACTTCGGCAATAATCGGTGGTCGTTCGATCCGCAGATTGGCTTCATCCAGGGGCTAGGCAAGAACGTCACCCTCGATCTCTACGGCGACGTGAACTTCTTCACGGTCAACAATGACGTCGGCGCGCTCAGCCAGCGGTTGACGAAGAAGCCCGTCTACCATGTCCAGAGCTGGCTTCGGTACGCCTTGCCCGACAAGAAGACGACGATCGCCATCGGCACCGCGAGTATGTGGGGAGGCAAGGAGCACCTCGACGGCGTCTATACCGGTCAGCGCTCTGAGCGTCAGCAGATTAGACTGGCGATCCAAAAATTCGTCGCGCCGAAGTGGCAGCTCGAGCTGATCGGCGGACGTGACGTACAATCACGAGAGGGCTTCAACGAAGCTGCCCGAATTCAGGTGCGGGTCCTAAAAATCCTCTGACCGACCCTGCGGAACCAAGCTCGAAGCCGAGGTGGGCCGGTCGCTGCGGCGATCGACCCACCTTCCTTATGTTCCCCCAGCGTCAATCTGCCAACTTCGCGCCGCTGAAGCCTCGGTGGTTGCCTCAACGCGTGAACACCCCTGAGCTATTGGAGGGCGCCAGCGACCACCTCGGTTGCGACTCCGCGCTGCTGCCGCATTCGCACTTCCGGCTTTGCAGGCGCCCCGCCCCGTGCGCGAACTCGCAAGCGTGGGGGGGGCATATCCAGCGCCGCCGACGAACGTTCCAAAGGGCTCACCCGCTTCTACAGATCATTGGTGTGCCATCGATTTACATACCATGCCGGTATCGGCTAAGAATTCTTTGGCGGGGGCATACTTGATATTCCCGAAAGACTGATTTGCCTTTGACGTGACCCCCGTTTCTTCATCCAGGTAGAACTAGGGACCGGCCCATCGAAGGGACGGACGGAATGAAGCGGAAGCAGTTTTCGGAAGAGCAGATCATCGGCATCCTGAAGGAGGCCGAGGCGGGTGCGGTGGTGACGGAGCTGTGCCGCAGGCACGGGATGTCGAGCGCGACCTACTATGCGTGGAAGGCGAAGTTCGGCGGCATGGATGTAGATTTCCGCTGAGAAGTGACCCGGTAGGGGCATAAATTTCCATTGAGAATTGACCCATGTTTGAACCCGCCCCTGGCTGACCAGTCAGGGGTATCGGGAG
>JAKFWB010000146.1 GCA_021732945.1 Porphyrobacter sp. | reverse complement strand
GCATCGCTTCGAGCAGTGCGGCCTGCGTCTTGGGCGGGGTGCGGTTGATTTCGTCGGCCAGCAGCAGATCGCAGAAGATCGGCCCGCGCGTCAGGGTGAACTGGCTGGTCTGGAAGTTGAACAGGTTCGATCCCAGAATATCGCCCGGCAGCAGATCCGGCGTGAATTGGATGCGGCCGAAATCAAGGCCAAGCGCGGTGGCGAAGGCATTGGCGAGGAAGGTCTTGGCGGTTCCCGGCGGGCCTTCGAGCAGCACGTGCCCTTCTGAGAGCAGCGCGGTCAGCAGCATGTCGACCATCGGTTCCTGCCCGACAATCGCCTTGGCGATTTCGGCGCGGATCGCGTCGGCAAGGCTGCGGATGTCAGAAAGGCTCATTGTCATCGGGCTATTTCCCCTGAGATAGCTTGGTGTTGAGATCATCGAGCGCCCGTGCAGCGCTGAGAATTTCGGCGGGCTTGGTGGCACCCTCCATCCGCGCGGCGCGGCGGGTGAAGGGTTCCTCGTTCGGCAGGCGGCGGGCGAGCGCGGCGTCAATCGCCTCGCGGTCGGGCCGGGCAAGGCCCAGTTTCTCGGCCACGCGCCGGGCCGAAAGCGCCGCATAGGGTGCGCCCAGCAGCCCGAGGCGGCGGGCGCGCAGGATCAGCCCCGCGCCGTTGGCGATCAGCCGCTGCTTGCCAAACGCAATCGCCGGGCCACCGGCGGCTGCCGCCGGGCCAAAGCGCTGGAAGGCACGCCAGCCGATGATCACCAGCGCCATGATCAGGCACAGCGTGGCGGCCAGAAAGGGCGGGCGGAACGCCAGCGTCAACAGGTTCTCCGACGCGCCAAAGCCGTTCAGCGTCATGTCGAAGGTGACACCAGTAATGTCCCCATCATAGGTCAAATCATTGATCAAGGCGATGGCCGCGGCCGCGCGGTTGGCATCTGCCAGCCCGTAATTGTTCACCAGATCGGCATCGGTAACGAAGACCGTCCAATGCGCTTCTTCGTAATAGGTGCTGCCTTCCTCCCCCACGATCTTCAGCGCCAGAGCATGGCCCGCGGCATCGGTGATCATCGCCTCGTGTTGCGGATCATCTTCGCCATACAGGATCGTCCGGGTCGGCATGCGCCCGGCTTCGCCCATGCCTTCCCAATTGGGGGCCTCGTCCTTCTTCAGCTCTTCAAGCGTGTGCTTGACCGTGTAGGGCGCTGGCAGTTTGGTCGTCCATTCATTGGCGAAGGCCTGGTTCAGGGTGACCCAGCCGGGCTTGAACTTGTCGCGCGCCTCTGCCGGCAAGTCGATTGGCGGCGGGCTCGCGTCCCATTTGGGCAGGATCACCAGCGTCGGGCCAAATTCCTCGCGCTTTTTCAGCAGCTGGGCGAATTCTTCGGGATCGGTGAATTGCGGGGGTGCCAGCACCAGCAGATCATAGGTCTCAAGATCAGAAGGGTTGCGCGAACGTTCGGCCTCGAAGCCTTCGGCTTTCACCAGCTGAACCAGCCCGGAATAGCCATTAAGCCCATTGCTTGAAGCATGGGCCGCGCCGGTATTGCTGCTTTCGCCAAAGTCCTCCCCCTCGGCGATCAGCCAGATCAGCGCGACAAACAGGGCAAAGCCCACCGCAATCAGCGCAAAGGCGCCGAACCGCGAGAAGGCGACGGGCTGGGTCTCGCTCATGCCGCGCTGACCCGCGTATTGAGCCGCGCGAGCGCGAATTCGGCATAGGCTGAACGGGCGGCCTCCCAATCGGCCCGCTCCAGCGCGCGCAGCGCGAACAGGCTGCGCTCGACCCGCTCGGCAATCACGCGGAAGGCAGAGCGCGCCGCATCGGGCAGGGCAGGCAAGGTAGCCAGTTCGCGCGCGGTGCTGGATGGTTCGACCCAATCGGGGCGCACGGCGGCGATATGGCCCACGCTGCGCTGGAGCAGCAGGCGGGTCGCCTCGTCAAACCGGCCTTCGGCGGCGAGCCGATCTGCATCTTCGAGCAGCGCCAGCGTGGCCGCCCGGTCAGGCTGCCATTCGGTCTCTGCCTCGGCGGCGGCTTTCGCCCGGCGGTTGCCCGCGCCCGGCCCATACATCCGCACCAGCATCACCACCGCAAACCCGATCGCAGCAGCCAGCAGCGCCCATTGCAACCACCACCACGATGCCCCGATCAGCTCGCCCAGCGGCGCAAACAGTCTGGCGAGGAAGTTGAAGATGGCGGCCAGCATCTCTTCAAACCAGCTCGGCACGCGCGGGGGCACTTCGGGAATGTTGACAGGGCTGAACTGGATGTCGCCATCGGCACGCAGCTCTTCCCACCCGGATGGGGATGATGCGCCTGAATTGGCTGGCGATTCAGGAGAGGTGGGCGCGGCCGGTACGGTCATTCGTCGCAAGTGGTGGCACGCCTGCCGCACGCGCGCAACCGGGAAACCGCGCCGCCCGCCAGTCGTCCGGCCTTATCCGCGAGCGCGCGCTTGCGCGTAGCTGCCCAGAATGCGCAATTCCTTGGAATGGAACGCGCATTCCTCCAGCGCCCGGTCCACCGCCGGATCGCCCGGCGCGCCGATGATATCGGCATAGAAGGTGGTC
>JAKFWB010000148.1 GCA_021732945.1 Porphyrobacter sp. | reverse complement strand
TGCACCCCGTCAATCCTGAGCAGGTGGAGATAGGGCACGACATCATGGCGCACGGGGATCGTGTTCAGGACCATGTCGAAATAGCCGCGCTTGGCCTTCATCGCGGCTTTATCATCGGTGTTGAGGAAGGCATGCGCACCCAGCTTTGCGGCATCGGCGCGCTTGCTTTCGGAGCGGCTGAGCACGGTCACTTCCGCCCCCATCGCGGCGGCCAGCTTCACGCCCATGTGGCCCAATCCGCCAAGGCCTGCGACCGCGACCTTGCTGCCCGGCCCGATCTTCCACGTCCGCAAGGGGCTGTAGGTGGTGATCCCGGCGCATAGCAGCGGCGCGGCTTCGGCGCTGGGCAGGCTGGCGGGGACCTTGAGCACGAATTCCTCGCGCGCGACGATCCGTTCGGAATAGCCGCCAAAGGTCAGGCTGCCGTCGTGCCGGTCGATCCCGTTGTAAGTGCCGGTGTTGCCGCCATCGAGGCAATATTGCTCCAGATCAGCTGCGCAGTGGCGGCACTCCATGCAGGCATCGACCATGCAGCCAATCGCGACGCGGTCGCCGACGGCGTGACGGGTGACGCCGTCGCCCACCGCGCTGACGGTGCCGACAATCTCGTGCCCCGGCACAATCGGATAGGTGGTGAAGCCCCAATCATTGCGCGCAGAATGCAAATCCGAATGGCAGATGCCGCAGTGGGTTATTTCGATCAGCACATCATCATTACGCAGCCCTCGGCGCGTGATCTGCATCGGGCCGACCCCAGAGTCAGGTCCGGTCGCGCCATAGGCTTTGGTGGGGTATTCGTTGGTTTGGGTAGCCATAAATCTCACCTCGTCATTGCGAGCGGAGCGAAGCAATCCATGACCTGCCGTTTCCGCTTGCGGAGAGGCCGGTTGATGGATTGCCACGTCGCCTGCGGCTCCTCGCAATGACGACGCGGGTAAGCGTTTACTTCGGCGGCATGCGGATCGCCCCATCCAGCCGGAACTGGTGGCCGTTGATGTAGCTGTTACGGGCAATCTCCAGCACCAGCGATGCAAATTCCTCCGGCTCGCCGAGGCGTTTGGGGAAGGGGACAGAAGCGTTCAACTGCGCCCACATCGGCGGGTTCCTATCCTTCATCCCCAGCATCAGCGGCGTGGCAAAGATGCCGGGCATGACGGAGTTAACCCGGATGCCCATATCCATCAGATCGCGCGCCATGGGCAGGACGAGGCCATTCACCCCGGCCTTGCAAGAACCATAGATCACCTGCCCGATCTGCCCGTCCTGCGCGGCGACGCTGGCGGTAAGGATGATACAGCCGCGTTCCCCATCGTCATTGGCGGCAGGGGCATTGGCCATCCCAAGCGCCGAAATGCTGGCGACGCGGTAGCTGGCGACGAGGATACCTTCCGCCCCGAAGGCGTAATCCTCGGTCGAGAGGCGCTTGAATGTGCCCGCTTCCTTGTCCCATCCCACCGTCTTGCCGCGCCGCGACGCCATCGCGCAGTGGAGCGTCACGCGCTCCTGACCGTGGGCCGCGCGGGCGGCAGCAAAACCGGCCTCGACGCTGGCCTCGTCCATGATATCGACATGGTGGAAGGTGCCGCCAATCGCAGCGGCGTGTCTCTCGCCCGCTTCGTCGTTGATGTCGAAGATGGCGACTGTCATGCCCGCATCGGCAAAGGCCTTGGCGCTCGCCTTGCCGAGCCCGCTGGCCCCGCCGGTCACCACCGCTGCCATGCCCGGTTCGATTTTCATGCGCTCTGCTCTCCTGCGTGCGTTTTGCTTCTGGCTAGGCGCATTGGCCCGCGCCCGCCACCTGTTCAATTGAGGCATTTCGGCCACAGACTTGCGGAATCTTGCGCAGCGCGATGCTGTAATCAATCCGTCATTGTGCGGTCGCCCGTCTGTCATGGCGTCTCCCTATCCGCCGCGCCAAAGCGGTCCCCGATCCCCGGGAGACCGCGAAGGAAATCGTGGTCCAGGGCAATATCGGATTCCGCAACCGCTCCGACGCGGCCAATCGGACCGCTCGTTCTTCCTTGACCGCATCCCCGGTGAATTGATCGAGCGCGTCGAAATCGTCCGCTCCTCCTCCTCCGCCCGACGCACGGGCGATGCGGTGGCCGGTTCGCTCAACATCGTGCTGCGCGATGGCCCGTCACTCGACGGCGGCCATTTGCGCGCTGGCGGGCTGTTCTTCGATGACGGCGGGGCCAAGGCTTCGGGCGGCTTCTACTACGGCGGTGACCTTGCGGGGGGTCGCCTGCTGATCGGCGCCAACGTGCAGGGTCGTTACAACCCCAAGGAAAAGACCAGCCTGCGGTTCGGCGACAGCCCGGAAAACAACCCCGACTTCGCCACGGAGGAATTCGACAACCGTGAACACCAGTCGGATATCCGCGACGGCACCGACTACGCCTTCAACGCCAGCTGGGGAATCGAGACCGGGAGCACCGAGTTCGAAATCCTCGGCAATTATGTCCGCACTGAACGGGTCGAGGACGAACGCTCGTTCGAATATAATGATCTGACCGCCTTCAACGGCCCGGTGCGCACCGCCACGGTTCCAGCGGGCAACC
>JAKFWB010000327.1 GCA_021732945.1 Porphyrobacter sp. | reverse complement strand
GCCCCGCAGCAACCCGCCGAAGCAGCAGAGTGATCCGCGCCGCAATTGCCGCATGCCTCGCGTTGGCGCTAGCTGCCTGCGTGGGCGTGCCTGCCCCCAGGACCGCCGCCGCCCCGGCCCACCCCGAGGCGCGCGTCTATGACGTAAAGCCCGATGCGATGGGCGAGGTCGACGCCGCGCTCGCCCGCGCGGCTGCCAATGGGAAGCGCGTGCTGCTGGTGATGGGCGCAAACTGGTGCCACGATAGCCGCGCACTGGCCGGATGGCTCGAAACCCCGCGCTTCACCGCGCTGGTGGCCGAGCGGTACGAGCTGGTGTTCGTCAATGTCGGCATGCCGCAATCGGGCGATGGGCATAATCTCGACATTGCCCGGCGGTTTGGCCTGATGGAATTTCCCGCCACCCCCGCGGTGCTGGTGCTGACCGCGGATGGCACACTGGTGAACGCAGACACCGCCATCGGCTGGCGTAACGCGGCGAGCCGCAGCGAAGATGCGATCATCGCCGAGCTGAGCGCGCTGGCGGGGGCGGAGGCACGGACAGGCTTCTAGCCCCGCGCGCCATTGCAATCCGAAAGCGGTTTTCTATACTGGCTAGAACGGAGACACCCATGGCGCTCAGCATCAAGGACGAAGAGACCGATCGGCTGGTGCGCAAGCTCGCCCAGCTCAAGCAGTTGTCCTACACTCAGACCATCAGGCTGGCAGTTACCAACGAACTGAAGCGCAGCGAAACGCGCAGCCCTTACGAACAGGCCGAACTGCGCAAGGCGATCGGCGAGATTCAAGCGCGGGTCGCGGCCCGGCCCGACCTTATGACCGCAGAAGAGGTCGATGCCTGGATGTATGACGAAAACGGTTTGCCACATTGATAGCGGTCGATACGTCGGCGATCATCGCCATCTTATACAACGAGCCCGGCGCTGAAGCGCTGACCGAAATCCTAATGGCTGATCCCCGTCCGTGCATCGGCGCACCGACATTGTTCGAGGTGCGGCTGGTTATGGGCGGACGGCAGAAGCGAGAGGGGATCGCGGATGCGGACGCGCTGCTGGCGAAAACGGGCATCGAGACAGTCGCATGGACCGAGACTCTGGCTGACTTTGCCACCGACGCCTTCTTGCGGTTCGGCAAGGGTCAGGGGCATCCGGCACAGCTCAATTTCGGTGATTGCATGGCCTATGCGCTCGCCAAGGCGCTTGATGTGCCGCTGCTTTATGTCGGCGATGACTTCGCCCGGACTGATATCCCGTCGGCCCTGACCCCTTAAGCCATGACCGAAGCTCTCCTCCTCGCCCTCGCGCTGGCGATGGATGCCTTTGCCGTCGCGCTCACCCAAGGCGCGAAGTTCCGCCCCGATGGGCGCGGGGGGCTGGCCATCGCGCTCACCTTCGGGGTGTTCCAAGGGGTGATGCCGCTGATCGGCTGGTGGATCGGGGCGGTGGCCTTCGCATATGTCGAGGCGGTCGATCACTGGATCGCTTTCGGGTTGCTCACCTTTCTCGGAGTGCGGATGCTGGGCGGGCATGTGGGTGAGGAGGAAGCGGCCCGCTCGCTCACCGGCCGCGCGCTGCTGCTGGCAGGCGTTGCCACCAGTATCGATGCGCTGGCGGCGGGGATCACCCTGCCCACGCTCGCAGTCGCGCCGCTGATCGCTGCTGCGCTGATTGGCGGCGTGACCTTCATCATGAGCGGCGCGGCCGTATGGCTCGGGCGCGTCGCGGGCGACCGCTGGGGCAAATGGGCCGAGCGCGCGGGCGGGGTGATCCTGATCGCGCTGGGGTGCAAGATCCTCGCCGAGCACATGGGCTGGCTGTGAGTCTGTCCTACAGCGCGTGAAGCTGGCATGACCCTGCGCATGATGCTTATGCCGCCCCTCACCCTTCCCGCCTGTGCCACCAATGCCGCGCGGGCCGGGTTTTCTGTTTCTGGACAGTGTAACCTGTGTCTCCAACAGACAGGAACTGGGGCGCAAAGCTGAATGCTGCACGTCGTCCACCACGCCGACTACATGGCTCCCCGTCCCGAACGCGGGAGCTTCCGATTCGACAAGTACTGCCTCGTCATGGAAGAGCTGCGAGCTTCAGGAGCGCCGATCACCGAACATGCACCGCAGCCGATGCCGCGCGAATGGCTCGAAGCGGTGCATTGTCCCGACTATGTCGATCAGGTGTTCCGGGCTGAAGTCCCGCGCGAAAAGGAACGCCGGATCGGCTTTCCCGTTACCCCCGCCATCACATCCCGCGTGCGCCACACCAATGGCGGTACGTGGCTGGCCGCGCAGTTGGCGCGCACGCACGGCTATGCCGCCAACTCCGCTGCGGGCAGCCACCATGCGTTGCACGATACCGGAGCGGGATACTGCGTCTTCAACGATCTCGCCGCCACCGCCAACCGCTTGATTGCAGAAGGCGATGCACGCCGGGTTCTGATCGTCGACCTCGACGTGCATCAGGGCGATGGCACCGCCAGCCTCACGGCAGGGCGCGCGGACATCTTCACCCTCTCGCTCCATGCCGAGAAGAACTTCCCGGTAAGGAAGGCGCGCTCCAGCCGTGATGTCGCCC
>JAKFWB010000328.1 GCA_021732945.1 Porphyrobacter sp. | reverse complement strand
CATCGGCGGACAGCCTTCTCGACACCTACCACGCCGAGCGTCATCCGGTCGCGGCCCGCGTGCTGCACAACTCCATGGCCCAAACCGCGCTCAACGGCCCGGGCGAGCGGGTTGAGGCGTTGCGCGTGGCGGAAATTTTCCGTGCGCATGTTGTCGACACCACCACCACCAGCTTCGTGTTCGAACTCACCGGCGCGCCGGACAAGATCGACAGTTTTGTCGCCCTGATGCGCGGACTGGGGTTGGTCGAGGTTGGCCGCTCTGGCGTGGTCGGCATGATCCGCGGCGCTGAGAGCGTTTGAAATTCCAGATATATTACAATTCACAAGAGAGAACACTGATGAAAGTTTACTACGACGCCGACGCTGATCTCAATCTGATCAAGCCCAAGAAGGTCGCGATTGTCGGTTATGGCAGCCAAGGCCACGCACACGCACAGAACCTGCGTGACAGCGGCGTCGCCGAAGTCGCCATCGCCCTGCGCGAAGGATCGGCGACCGCGAAGAAGGTCGAAGCCGCCGGGTTCAAGGTTCTGTCCAACACCGAAGCCGCCAAATGGGCCGACCTCATCATGATCCTCGCGCCCGATGAACATCAGGCGGCGATCTGGGAAAACGACATCAAGGGCAATCTGAAGCCCGGCGCTGCGCTCGCCTTTGCGCACGGGCTCAACATCCATTTCGGCCTGATTGAACCGCCCGCCGATATTGACGTCATCATGATCGCGCCCAAAGGCCCCGGCCACACGGTGCGCAGCGAATACGTGAAGGGCGGCGGCGTGCCCTGTCTCATCGCGATCCATCAGGATGCCAGCGGCGCGGCGCACGACGTGGCGCTCGCCTATGCCTCTGCCGTCGGCGGCGGGCGTTCGGGGATCATCGAAACCAACTTCCGCGAGGAATGCGAAACCGATCTGTTCGGCGAGCAGGCCGTGCTGTGCGGCGGGATCACCCACCTGATCCAGGCCGGGTTCGAGACGCTGGTTGAAGCCGGTTACGCGCCCGAAATGGCCTATTTCGAATGCCTCCACGAAACCAAGCTGATCGTTGATCTGCTGTACGAAGGCGGCATCGCCAACATGCGCTATTCGATCTCGAACACCGCCGAATATGGCGACATCACCACGGGCCCGCGCATCATTACCGCCGAAACCAAGGCCGAGATGAAGCGCGTGCTCGCCGACATCCAGTCGGGCCGCTTCGTGAAGAACTTCGTCCTCGATAACCGCGCAGGCCAGCCCGAATTGAAGGCTGCGCGCAAGGCGGCCGAGGCGCATCCCATCGAAAAGACCGGAGCGGAACTGCGCGCGATGATGCCGTGGATTGCCGCCAACAAGCTGGTCGACAAGGCCAAGAACTGACGCCAAAGCAACGGCCTGATGTTTGAAGGCCGCAATGCAAAGCTGGTATACGCGGCGCTAGCCATCGTCTGGGTGGTGATCGTCGTGCGTGCCGCGTCAAACGTCAAAGGGTCGGAGGCTTTCGTCGTCACCGTCTCGCAAAGCGAGGTGCAGGCCTTTGCGCGCGAGCAGCTAGACGTGATGCAAACGCGATCTTTCGCGGACAATGTCGAATTGTGCGCGATCATCTTCGAAGACAGCGAAGGGGAGCTCGGTACAACACGTGTCCGCGAGGGCGACGAGGCAACCTGCAATCTGCGCTATTTTGATGAGCCGGGCATGGCACCGGTCGCCAGCATCCACACCCACGGCGCCTTTGATCCAAGCTATGACAGCGAAGCGCCGTCGCTCGAGGACCTTGAAGGCGATATCGAAAGCCAGCTTGATGGATACGTCGCCACGCCGGGTGGGCGATTGTGGTATTTGGATTGGCAGCAGGAGCGCGCCGCGCTGGTATGCCGCGATGGGTGCCTGCAACGCGATCCGGCCTATCGCCCCTGCCCTAGCGACCCGGCGGCGGCTGCCTTTACGCTACCTGAGGTAACCCGGCGTGATCGGCAGCCGATCGCCGATTGCTAACGCAATGGCCAATGGCAGGAACTGTCTTGGCGGCGGCGGATTGGGTGATTGAGCTAGGAGAGCATTTCCATGAACCACCGTAAAATTGTCGCCGCCGCAGCCGCCATCTTCGCCGTCGCGACTGGCGGGATTATCGCCGCCCCCACGATCTTTGCGCAGGGCGCACCGCAAGCGCCGGGCGCGCCGGACCCTTCTCGCGTGACCGCCGGGACTTATGCGGCAGACCCAAATCACTCGCTGATCGGCTGGGAAGTCAATCACTTCGGCTTCAATGATTACTACGGCCTGTTCGGCGACATCGAGGGAACGCTGGTGATCGATCCGGCCAATTTGGCAGCCGCGAAGGTCGACGTCACGATCCCGGTCGCCAATGTGACCACCGCTAGCAAAGGTTTGACCGAACACCTGCTGCGTCCGGGCAAGGATGGGGCAAACCCCGATTTCTTCGGACCCGCGCCTGCACCCGCTCGCTTTGTCTCGACCGGGGTTGTGCTACCCCGGATTGGACCCGACGAGGTAACAAGAGCAACGATCGCTGGCAATCTCACCCTTAACGGGGTCACCAAGCCGGTCACCTTCGAAGCCGAGT
>JAKFWB010000078.1 GCA_021732945.1 Porphyrobacter sp. | reverse complement strand
CGGAGCATTCGACGCCGACCAGTCGCGGCAGATTTTCTGCATCGGCTCGATTTCCGCCGGATGGGCTTGGTAGTATTTCCACGTCCGCGCCGGCATGTCGGCCTGGGGTGCGGACCTTCCGCACCCCGCCAGCAGCAAAGCGATGGTGAGCGATGTGGCGCGCATCTTCATTGTCCGCGGTAATACCGGCTCGCTGCGTCGAGCTGCTGCGCGAGCGCCGCTTTGCCCGCTGCCGCGCGTTCGCGTTCCTGCGCCTGTTGCTGCAAAGTGATCGCCTGCAAGCGCAGCTGATCATTTTGCATCGCGGCGGATTCGAGTCCAAGCCGCGCGGTCAGGTCGGCAACTTCTTTGGCGGTGCCTGCCGTTGCCAGGCGGCTGCGCAGTTCATCGAGTCCCTGCGCGCGCGAGGTGACGGCGGTGCCGATGTCATCGGCAAGTCCGGCCTGAATGCCGATGTTACGCGCGTTGAGGTCAAAGGCGCCGCGCGATTGTTCCGATCCTGACAGGCCGAGTTTGTCGAGCAGCCCGCGATAGACCGCATCCGCCTTCGCGCGTCCCGCGCCGACGGCATCGAGATTTCCAGTACCAAAGCCTTGCAGCGACCCGCTCGATGTATCGAGCTCGCGCAGGGCATCGCTCTTGAGCTGCCGCGCCAGTCCGGGAATGTCGGTGAGCTTGTTCAAATCCTGATAGAGCTTCTGCGCCTCCTCGATCTGCTGTTTGCCTTGGGCCACCACCTGGATCGCTTGCCGGACCGCGTTGATTTGCTGGATCAGGTTGGCGCTGTCATGGACCGGCATCCCTTGCGCGAATGCAGGCAATGGGGCTGCGAACAGTAATGTTGCGCAAAGTGCTTTGGTCAATTTTGTCATCGACTTTCCTTCCTTTCAGTTCAGCGCCTTTGTTTGGTTCAGCTGGGACGCCTCCGGCTATGAAAGAGGGGGAGCCAGATGGCGGGATCGCTCCCCACCTCGGCAATCACTTCGTCGGCAACGGCAGTGGTTTCCGCACGCCCCGACAACACCGCCAGCTCGTCATCGAGCCCGGCAAGGTCGAGTTCGACCACCACGCTGTCATGGCCTTGCTTGACCAGAAATTTGTGGCTTTCGGGGGCCAGGTCTTCGCGCACCAGTTTGAATTCGGCTTCGGACAGCGCGAAGCCTTCGACATAATCGCGCCGCGCGCCGAACGGATTGGGCAGCATGATCTTGGTGGCGACCTGTTCCAGAATCGAATGGCTGATGTCGCTCTTGAGTGCGTCGGCTGGCGATTGCGTGGCGAACACCAGCACCGCGTTGCGTTTGCGGTAAGTCTTGAGGCCGTCCTGGGCGAAGCGCCGGAAAGCGTCATCGCCCAGCGCCTTCCAGAATTCGTCGATGCAGATAATCATCCGCTCGCCGGTCAGGAGCTGGTCGATCCGGTGGAACAGATACAGCATGACCGGCGTGCGAATGTCGGCATTGTCGAGAAAATCGGTCATGTCGAAGCCGATGAACCGGGCATCGAGCGTCATGCTGTCATGGGGGTTATCGAACACCCAGCCGAGCGATCCCTCCGACGTCCATTTTTCGAGCCGCGCGCCGACGCCGCTCGAATCCTTCATGCCGAGCATCGAGCGGAGTGCGCTCAGCGAGCGGTCGGCGACGGGAAGTTTCATCACGGCATTGATGCCGTCTTCTATCAGCCGTTCCTCTTGCACCGAGATGGGCTTGCCATCGGCGCGAACGATCTGCCGGATGAAGAGCGACAGGAAGGTCTTGTCATCGGGAACGTCGGCAAGGGCTTTCAGCGGTGAGAAGCCGGTGAGGACGCCGTTATGCAGGGCGAGATAGGTGCCGCCGCTTGCCTGCACGAAGATCTGTGCGCCGCGATCCTTGTCGATGAAGATCTGCCGCGCGCCGGTCTTTTCGGCCTGGGCCATCAGGAAGTTTAGCAGCACCGTTTTGCCGCCGCCGGACGGGCCGATAATCAGTGTATGCCCGAGATCGCCCTTGTGGAAATTGAAGAAGTAGGGGCTGCGCGCATTGGTTTTGAGCAATGCCACCGCATCGCCCCAATGATTGCCGCGCGCCAGTCCCGCAGGGAAGGTATGGAACGGCGAGAAGGCCGCGAAATTGAGCGACGTGATCGGCGCGGGCCGTGCGCGCCATGCGAAATTACCGACGAGCTGCGACCAGTAGGCGGCTTCAAGCGCGGCCCCTTCGCGCGCTGCGACCATCCCCGTGTCGGCCAGCGCCGCGCGCGCGACCGACATATGGTCGCGGAGCGCCTTCATCGAATTCGCATAGACCGCGAGCGTGAAGTGATGATCGCCGAGCACGAAGCGGTTCGACATCAGGTCATCGCCTGCGTCGATCAGGGCATCGGCCTGGCTGACCGCACGGTCGCCAGCATTTTCCATCTGGGTCATGCGGAGCCGGAACTTCTCGGTCGCCGCTGCCCGCCCGAGAAAAGTGAAGCTCTGCGTCAGCACGAACCCGAAATCGACCGACAGCAGCGCCTCGAACTGGCGCGGCGTCGTCTGTGCCGGATATTCGCGGATGCCGAAGATGCCGCCAAAGGCCGAGGC
>JAKFWB010000079.1 GCA_021732945.1 Porphyrobacter sp. | reverse complement strand
GGGGCGGGCAACGCCCCGCTCTAAGTGTTCGTTGCTGCGGCCGACCGAAAGGGCTGGAACCATGGATGCGACGTGATGGCACTAATGGACGCAGCGGAAGATCTGGTCCGTCCACTTCAGGATCGCCCGGTGCGGGTCGACCGCGAGACGCTGAGCCTGGGTTATGCCGGGGTCTATTCAAGCTTCCTTCGTCACGCGGAAAAGGCGGCCGAACAATACGGCCTCGACACCCGCGAAATTCTGATCGAACTGGGTAAACGGCGTATGGTTGGCGGGCAGGAAGACATGATTGTCGATGTTGCGCTCGATCTCGTTTCCGCGCGGGCAGCATAGGCGATGGCAATGGACAAGATTGAACGTTACGCGGAAACTCTGGACAGCGCGGCGCTTCATGCGCGCGCAACGCCCCAGCTCACGCATACCGACCCTGATCTGAGTGTGGCGGATGCCTATTTGGTGCAGAAGCTGTCGGTCGATCGTCGCCTCAGCCGCGGTGAACGCCGAATCGGAGTCAAGATGGGTCTGACGAGCCGGGCCAAGATGCTGCAGGTCGGAGTCGACGAGGTGGCATGGGGCCGCCTGACCGACGCGATGCTGATCGAGGAAGGCGCGTCGATGTCTCGCGCACGTTTCGTTCACCCACGGGTTGAACCGGAAGTGGCCTTTCTTATGAAGGCGCCGCTTTCCGGAAAGGTCACAGCGATGGAGGCGCTGGCGGCGGTCGAAGCGATTGCTCCGGCAATGGAGATCATTGATAGCCGGTACGAGAACTTCAAGTTCGCTTTGTCTGATGTTATTGCTGACAACACCTCGTCCTCTGGCCTTGTGATCGGACAATGGAACGATCCGGCCAAGGATTTCTCGAACCTCGGGGTTATTCTCGAAATCGACGGCCATGTGATCGAGGTCGGTTCGACTGCAGCTATTCTCGGCCATCCCTTGCGGTCGTTGGTCGCCGCAGCGCGACTTGTCGCTGAAGGCGGAGAAGAAATCTCAGCAGGCGACATCGTCATGGCAGGTGGCATCACCGCTGCTCCCAATCTCGCGCCCGGTCAAACCGTCCGCACGACGATTCAGGGGCTTGGCTCGGTCATGTTCCAGGTGGAGGACTAAATGCCGATCATCGAGGTTAACCTGCTCGAGGGGAGATCGCCGGACGACAAGGAACGGCTGATCCAAGCCCTGACCGATGCTGCCATCACTTCGATCGGGGCACCGCGCGAATCGGTTCGCATTATCTTGCGCGAGATGCCGAGCGGCCACTTCGCGGTGGGCGGACAGTCCTTTGCGGCGAAAGCGGCTGCAAAGGCCGCCGGGAAGCAATAGCGTGACAACTGGATCACACCGGATCCGGATCGTCGGCGGCGGAGAGTTCAGCTGCGGTGAGGGCGAACGGGTCTTGCTCGCCATGGAGCGATGCGGATCGAGCGATATCGGCGTTGGTTGCCGCGGCGGTGGGTGCGGAATTTGCAGAGTCAGGGTGGTCGGCGGAGATTACACGACCGGTAAGATGAGCGTGGCGAAGATTTCGGAGACCGAGCGCGCAGCGGGCTTTGTCCTAGCCTGCAGAGTGTTTCCGGTGAGCGACCTTTTGATCGAAGTTGGATGAATTCTAAGGAGAGATGCAATGGCTACACAGTTGAAAAGTGGTACCAACGAGTACGGAATCAAGAGCGAATACGGTCACTTTATCGGCGGCGAGTGGATTTCCAGTGATAGCGGAAAGACGATCGACCTGATTAACCCTGCCACCGGGGCGGTGCTGACCAAAATCCAGGCTGGCAATGCTAAGGATATCCAGCGTGCAGTAGCAGCTGCCAAGGCTGCCTTCCCCAAGTGGTCCGAAAGCTCGCCTGCCGAACGTCAGGAAATTTTGATCGAGGTCGCGCGTCGGCTCAAGGCGCGCCATCAGCATTACGCTACGCTCGAAACGTTGAACAACGGTAAGCCAATCCGCGAATCGATGTATTTCGACATGCCCCAGGCTATCGGCCAGTTCGAGTTGTTCGCCGGGGCCGCCTACGGTTTGCATGGCCAATCGATGGATTATCCTGATGCCGTCGGCATCGTTCATCGCGAGCCGTTGGGCGTGTGCGCCCAGATTATCCCGTGGAACGTGCCGATGCTGATGATGGCCTGCAAGATCGCGCCCGCGCTCGCTTCGGGTAACACAGTTGTGCTTAAACCCGCCGAGACGGTCTGCCTTTCGGTGATCGAATTCTTCGTGGAAATGGCGGATCTTTTGCCCCCAGGCGTGATCAACGTGGTCACCGGCTACGGTCCTGACGTCGGTGAGGCGCTTGTGACTCATGAGGACGTCCGTAAGGTCGCCTTCACCGGGTCGGTGGCGACGGCCCGCCGGGTTATGCAGTATGCATCCGCCAATATCATCCCGCAGACACTCGAACTGGGTGGCAAGTCCGCGCACATCGTTTGCGCTGATGCTGATATCGATGCCGCGGTCGAAAGCGCCACGATGTCGACAGTGCTCAACAAGGGCGAGGTTTGCCTGGCCGGATCGCGACTGTTCCTGCACGAGTCGATCCAGGATGAGTTCATCGCCAAATTC
>JAKFWB010000003.1 GCA_021732945.1 Porphyrobacter sp. | reverse complement strand
GGGCCGGGGCGGGCGGAAATATCGACCACCAGCGCATCGATCCCGCGTGCAAAGATCGCCCGTGCGGCGGCTTCAGTATCGAGCTTGGCTTGCGGACGACCGGGAGAGCCATCGGCGGCGATATTGGCGCGGCCGTCGGTCAGGATCACCAGCGCCGCGCTGCGTCCGCGTGCTATCACGGCCTCGGCCACCTCGCGCGCGGCGTTGAGGCCCATGGCGAGCGGGGTGCCGCCGCCGCCGGGAAGCTCGGCCAAGCTGCGGCGCGCGCGCGTGAGCGAGCGGGTGGGGGGCAGCAGCAATTCGGCAGTGGTGCCCCGAAACGCCACCAGCGCGACTTCGGAGCGGGTGACATAGGCTTGGCCGAGCATCAATTCGACCGCGCCCTTGGCCTCAGCCAGCCGCGCCGCCGCCGCCGAACCTGAAGCGTCAACGGCAAAGATCGTCACCCGCGCGGCGCGTTCTTCGAAGCGGCGGATGCGCAGGTCTTCCTTGCGCATGATGATGGGCGAGGCTGCGACTGCGCCCGCTTCTCTGCGCCGCACCGCCTGCCACGGCACGTCAGCGCGCAAGCTGTCGATCAGCGCCAGCTTGGCCCCACCGCGCGGCATTCCGGGGCGCGCGCCCAAAGGCTTGCCGCGGGTTGCCGCCTTGCGCTTTTGCCCGGTGCCGCTGCTGGATGACCGGCGCGGCGCGTTGCCTTGGGCGAGTTGTGCGAGGAGGTCAGCGGGGATCGCGGCCTTGGCGGCTTCGACGAGGATATCGCTGAGGTCGGGTTCCTGCTGCTGTTGCTGCGAATCCTGCTGTTCGTCCCGCTCGCCATGAGGGGGCGGGGGCGGGGTATCTTCAGGCGGCGTTTCGGTGTCCTGCTGCGGCAATTGCGTGGCGCGCGGGGCCAGTACCAGTCGCACCGCGCCGGTCAGATCAGCCTTGGACGCGGCATCGCGCCCGGCCAGCGCCGCCAATCCGCGTGCCGCTTCGCCCGCAAAGATCAGCGCGCGCAGGCTGTCCACCCCCAACGCGGCTGCGGTAGCCACCAGTGCGCGCAGAGCGTCATCATCCAGCGGCCCGACCTGCGCCAGCGCGCCCTTCGCCGGGGCCAATTCCACGTTCCGCCATTCGCGCGAGTGGGTGAGGTCGCAGGCAAACGCCAACCGTTCGGTCAGGCTGACGGGCGGGGCTTCATCGGGTTCGGTCGCATCGTCGAGCAGCACCAGCGCGGCTTTGCCCCCAAGCGAAGGGTCGTCCAGCGCCTGCACCAGCCGCCCGGCGATGCTGCTATCCATCCGCTCGGCCATCCCGGCGAGCAGCGCGCCGCCCGCCGCTTCCTCGATCAACCCGCGCTGCCGGATCGGCTTTCCAGCGGAAAGGCTGGCGGCCAGATCAATCCCGCCAAGCAGGCGATCGTCATCGACATGGCCGGGCAGGCGGCGCAGCGCGATAACCTCGCCCAAGGACGCCACCAAGGCATCGCGTGCCGGGCTGCCGCCGCGCAGGGCCATCCCGCCAAAGGTGCGCGGCGCCAGCACAAACAGCCGCGCCGCCAGCACCGCATCATGCAGCGGATCAGCGGCGTCTTCCAAATTCATCCGAACACTTCGCCCATCGCGCGGGTGATCCGCACCGTGGAGCCGGTTTCATCGAGCACATCGCGTCGCAGCCGGTGGCGCAGGGCCGAGGGCGCGATCGCGATCAGATGCTTGCGGGTGACCTTCTTCGCGCCGTCGAGCGCCGCCAAGGCACGCGCCGCGCGCATTAGCGTGAGTTCACCGCGCAGCCCGTCAGCGCCCACCGCGAGGCACAATTCGGCCGCATCGCGCAGCACATCCTCGCCCGCCTCCAGCTTCGGCAATCGCGCCTTGCCCTTGGCGACGCGTTTGAGGATTTTCTCGTCTTCCCCAGCCCAGCGCGCAGCGAAGTTTTCCGGATCGCGCTCATTCTCGGCCACCAGCCGCATGATTGCGATCCGCACTTCGATATCCTTGGGGCTGCGCACTTCGACCGACAGGCCGAAGCGGTCGAGCAGCTGCGGGCGCAGTTCGCCCTCTTCGGGATTGCCGCTGCCGATCAGAACAAATTTGGCCGGGTGGCGCACCGACAGGCCTTCGCGTTCGACCACGTTTTCGCCCGAGGCCGCCACGTCCAGCAGCAGGTCGACCAGATGATCTTCGAGCAGGTTGATTTCGTCGATATACAGGAACCCGCGATGCGCTTTCGCCAGCAGGCCGGGTTCAAACGCCTTTTCGCCCGACCGCAGCGCGCGTTCGAGATCGAGGCTGCCGATCACCCGGTCCTCAGTCGCGCCCAACGGCAGATCGACAAAGGGGACGGCGCGCTTCTTCATCTTGCCGGCGCCGCAGACGCCCGGATAGCGCGCCTGATCGTCGGCCGAGCAGCCATAGAGGCACCCATCGGCGGCCATGATTGGCGGCAGCAGGCTGGCGAGCGCGCGCGCGGCGGTGCTCTTGCCCGTCCCCCGGTCGCCAAACACCATCACCCCGCCGATGCTGGGATCGACCGCTGCAATCAGCAGGGCCTGTTTCATCTCGTCCTGACCGACGATTGCGGAGAAAGGGAAGCGTGCCATAAGCC
>JAKFWB010000081.1 GCA_021732945.1 Porphyrobacter sp. | reverse complement strand
GATATATGCTTGTATGATCCGGCAGCAAAAGCGGCGTTCGGCGGCGATCCGCCAGTAATCACCAATCTTAGCGCACCACTCAGCCGCGCCGAGATCTACTTGCTCGATGCAGCAGGCGCGCTGTTGGCGCAGTCGACCGCCAATCTGACATCCACAGTGCGCAGCGCCGCGCAAGGGCCAGCCCAAGTGCTGCTGCTGGCCTTTACCCCAACCATTCTCAACCCCGCGCGGCCCGAGCTTTACCGGGCCAACCTGCCTGCGGGCTGGGCCGCCCCGGCCTTCGACCGGTTGCAGCTGGAAGATTATGACTGGCTGACCGGCGGCGCCGATGCCGCGCGCAAGGCCGCCTATGTCTTCGTCAATAACCGGCTCGGTTACCCGCTGGCCCATCAGGACTATCTGTCAGGCTTTGTGCTGAACCCGGCCGACGCCGAACTGTTCTGGCTGCGCATTGACCGGGGGCTGGACGAAGCCGCCGCGCGCGGTGTGCCGCGCCGCTATGTCTGGGCGCTGCCGCAGGTCAACCGCGATGGCTACACCCGTCTCGCCTCATCTTCGGAGCAAGCCATGGATCCGTTCGATAACGTGCTTTATCCCTTTGCATTGGGGCGCAATGCCTCCGTCGCGCCGGAATTCTCGACCACCATAGCCGTGACCGCGTCGGGGCACGAACGGCGCAATTCGCTCTGGTCCGATGCCAGACTGAACTTCGATGTCGGTGCTGGGATCAGGTCGGAAAGCGAATTGGGCGAGCTGGTCGCCTTCTTCCGCGCCCGCCGCGGCCCGGCGCGCGGGTTCCGGTTGATGGACCCGTTCGATCACAGTTCCAACGGGATGACCGGCACGCCCACGATGCTCGATCAGCTGCTCGGCATCGGCGACGGCCTGCGCTCCGAGTTCCAGTTGATCAAGGCCTATGGCCCCGTCGAACCGCAGCTGCGACCGATTACCCGCCCGCGTCCGGAGAGCTTGATCGTCAGTGTGGGCGGCGCGGCAAGCACGGTCTGGACGTTGGAGGATAAGGGCGTGCTGCGCTTCCTCGCCGCCCCGCCCGCCGGGGCAGAGGTGCGCGCGGGGTTCCTGTTCGATGTTCCGGTGCGCTTTGCCGAAGACCGGCTCGATATCTCGGCGGTGAACTTCGCCGCTGGCGAGGCTCCGTCGATCCCGCTGATCGAAGTGCGTGAGGCAGTGTGATGCGGGTGTTCTTTGACCGCGAGCTTGATACCGTCGCCACATTCTGGCGGATCTATCGGCGCGACGGCACAGCGCTGGGCTTTACCAGCCATGATCGCGATTTGATGTTCGGTGGCCTGCTGCACCGCGCCGCGCCCGGCATGATCCCGGCCGCGATCCGGCTGACCGCCGAGCTTAGCAATGACAGTGCCGAGGCGCAGGGGGCGCTCCATCACGATACCATCCGGGCCGAGGATTTGGCGGCCGGGCTGTTTGATGATGCCGCCATCGCGATCGGCGCGGTCGATTGGCAAACGCTGGATCACCACACGCTTTACACCGGCCAGATCGGACGGATCGAAGATGATCAGTCGCAGTTCGCCGCCGAACTGCGCTCCACCAAAAGCCTGCTCGAAGAAGACCTCGTGCCCCGCACCAGCCCGACCTGCCGGGCCGAGTTTTGCGGGCGCGGCTGCGGCCTTTCGGCGGCGCGGTATGCGTCGGTCCAAACGGTGGCCGAGACTGATCCCGAAGCAAACCGCATCCGCATTCCCGGCCTCGTTGGGGCCAATTACATCGATGGCAGGGTGCGCTTCTTGGCCGGGCCGCAAACGGGCCTGACCTTTGGGATCATCGATGCGGGTGATGATTGGCTGCTGCTTGATCGCCCGCTGGTGGCAGGCACGCTGCCGGGCACACGCGCCGAACTGCTTGAAGGGTGCGATCACACCATCGCGACTTGTGCCGGACGGTTTGGCAATGGCATCAATTTTCGCGGGGAGCCGTTTCTGCCGGGGAACGACCTGCTGGCCCGCTATGGCCAGCCGTGATCGCCGCTCGCATGGCTGATCCCGGCGTAGCCTTGGCGAAGGCGGCATCGGATTTCATTGGTTGCCCATTCCGGCTGCATGGCCGGGACCCGGAATCGGGGCTCGATTGTGTCGGACTCGTCGCGGAGGCGATCGCTGCGGCGGGGGGGCAGCCGTCGGTGCCATCTGGCTATACGCTGCGCAATATTGCAATCGATCATTGGCTGCACTTTGCCGCCGCATCGGGGCTTACCCCCGCGCTCGGCCCGATCCGTTCTGGCGAGGTGCTGCTGATCGCGCTTCCGCCGTGCCAACACCATCTCGTGATCGCCGAAAGTGCCGCCAGCGTGATTCATGCCCATGCCGGGTTACGGCAGGTCGTGCGGCAGCCGCTTGAGTCGCATTGGCGGATCATCTCCAAATGGCACCCCACATTTTCATAGAAGGTTTGGCGCGATGGCGACTTTGCTTCTTACGGCACTCGGATCCGCGATTGGAGGTCCGATTGGCGGATCGATCGGCGCGTTTATCGGCCAGCAGGTCGACCGGCGGGTTTTTGGCGGCGGCACCCGACAAGGACCGCGCCTGCGCGAGCTAGCGATAAGCACATCAAGCT
>JAKFWB010000087.1 GCA_021732945.1 Porphyrobacter sp. | reverse complement strand
CGTCGACGCAGCCCAGGGCGTAGAGGCGCAAACCCTCGCCAACGTCTACCAGTCGATCGAGCACGACCACGAAATCGTCCCCGTCATCAACAAGATCGATCTCCCCGCTGCCGAACCCGAGAAGGTCCGCAAGGAGATCGAGGACATCATCGGCATCGACGCATCGCAAGCCGTCCTCACCTCCGCCAAATCGGGCATCGGCATCGAAGACGTGCTCGAAGCCGTCGTCGCCCGCATCCCCCCGCCCAAGGGCAAGATCGACTCCCCGCTCACCGCCAGCCTCGTCGATTCGTGGTACGACCCCTACCTCGGTGTCGTCATCCTCGTGCGCGTGATCGACGGCAAGCTCACCAAGGGGCTCAACATCCGCTTCATGCAGGGTGGCACCCAGCACCTTGTCGACCGCGTCGGCTGCTTCACCCCCAAGCGCACCGACCTGAACGAGCTCGGCCCCGGCGAAATCGGCTTCATCACCGCGCAGATCAAGGAGGTGGAGCAGGCCCGCGTCGGTGACACGATCACCACCGTCAAGAACGGATCGGACACCCCGCTGCCGGGCTACAAGGAAGTGCAGCCCGTGGTGTTCTGCGGCCTCTTCCCGGTTGACGCGGCGGATTTTGAGAAACTGCGCGAGAGCATCGCCAAGCTGCGCCTCAACGATGCCTCCTTCAGTTTCGAGATGGAAAGCTCCGCCGCATTGGGCTTCGGCTTCCGCTGCGGCTTCCTCGGCCTGTTGCACCTGGAAATCATCCAGGAACGCCTCAGCCGCGAATATGATCTCGACCTCATCACCACCGCGCCTTCGGTGGTGTACCGCATCCACCTCGGCCATTCCAAGACCGAGGATGCCAAGGTGATCGACATTCATAACCCCGCCGATTGGCCCGATACCAACCGGATCGAGGTGATCGAGGAACCGTGGATCAAGGCGGTGATCTACACCCCTGACGAATATCTCGGCGCGATCCTGAAACTGTGTCAGGACCGGCGCGGCATCCAGACCGAACTCACATACGTGGGCGGCCGCGCGCAGGTGACGTATGAATTGCCGCTCAACGAAGTGGTGTTCGATTTCTACGACCGGTTGAAATCAATTTCGCGCGGCTATGCCAGCTTCGATTACGAGCAGATCGGCACGCGTGAGGGTGATCTGGTGAAGATGAACATCCTCGTCAACGCCGAGCCGGTCGACGCGCTATCCCTGATCGTCCACCGCCACGTCGCTGAAGAGCGCGGGCGCGGGATGTGCGAACGCCTGAAAGACCTGATCCCGCGCCACCTGTTCAAGATCCCGATCCAGGCCGCGATCGGCGGCAAGGTGATCGCCCGCGAAACCATCGCCGCAATGCGCAAGGACGTGACCGCCAAGTGTTACGGCGGCGACATCTCACGCAAGAAGAAGCTGCTGGACAAGCAGAAGAAGGGCAAGGCCCGGATGCGCGAGTATGGCAGCGTGTCCATTCCGCAGGAGGCGTTTATTGCTGCGCTTCGGATGGGAGAGGAGTAAGACTGAAAGCCCCCTCCTCTTTAGAGGAGGGGGTTGGGGGTGGTGGCGAGCGCAGCGAGCTTGCGCTTTGCCGCACCCACCACCCCGCTGCGACTAGGCCGCTGACGCGCCCAAGTCTCGCTGCCCCTCCTCTAAAGAGGAGGGGGGGTCGGCCCACAATCCGCTCCTCAAGGGGAGGGGAACCAATGAAGGCGGTGAAGAGGCAGACGCCACGATCCAACCGCGCCCAAACCCCCGTCCGGCCCCGCGCCAGACAATTGAAAGAGATCAAGACACCCCATGGCTGCCTACAAAGAACCGACGTTTCAGGAGCGCACCGCGCGCGCGGAAAAGGCGCGCGCAAAGGCGCTGACCAAACTCGCCGCAAAACCGCAGATGGACGAAGCCGAGATCGCCCGGCGCAAGGCCGCGCAGGAAGCCCGCGAGGCCGCCGCCGCCGAGAAGCGCGCCGCCCGCAACGCCGCCATCGAACAGGCCAAGGCGGACAAGCAAGCCGCTGCCGAAGCTGCCGCCGAAGCAAGTGCGATCCCTGCGCCAACCGAAGCCGAACTGAAGGCCGAACGCGACGCGAGATATGCGGCACGGAAGGCGCGGAAGAAGTGAAGCCCCGCGCCTAGCGCAGGCGATTGCGCAGCAATCGGCAAGCTAGAAGCGAGAGGCTGTAACCCCGGCCGGCGGGGCCGCGAAGCGGAACCCGTTCGACGTCATGGCCACGGCTTTGCCGTGGCTGGACTTCTCATGTGACATCATTGGAGATAGATTGCGCGAAAGAAGGGGACGCGAATGCGAGATGATCTTTTCGACAATCTGGCAACAAAGACGGTCACAAAGACAGATAAGGCTAAGAGCGCTTATGTCCTCAGTGAAGCGCAAAGGGCGGTTCTGGAAGCTGCTGGAAAGTTGCAGGGCAAGGGCGGTGACAATGCGATCCGTTTCGACATTGATGTGCCCAATGATCTGAGCGGATTGCAACTTTCAGTCTCCTATTACGATTCTATCCGCGAGGGTGCCGGCAGGACACCCGAGGCTAGGATGGGCCGTGACATTGTTCGCTGGATGGAAATTGGGGACTCCATCACTTTAGGCAACATTG
>JAKFWB010000334.1 GCA_021732945.1 Porphyrobacter sp. | reverse complement strand
GGTGGGGACGTGTCGAAACGACAGTCAAAGACGGCGAGGCTGGACGTGGGTATCTGGTTAAATCAGAACAGTGGCCACATTCACATCGCGGCGAAAGGTGTCTTCATTTCGACGGTCAGCAATGATCCGAAATCGAAGCGATACCACCCGAACCTGTTCCGCAAACTGGCGACGACGTTGCGCGATGCCGGCCTTCCCCACCACAACCCCTCCCCTGAAGGGGAGGGGCTTGAGGAATGATCATCCTCGGCCTCGACCCCTCTCTCTCCTCGACCGGCTGGGGCGTGATCCGCAGCGAAGGTGCGCGGATCAGCCATGTTGCCAATGGACAGATCAAGACTGACGCGGGCGCGCCGATGGCTCAACGGCTGGCGGCCTTGCAGGCAGGGCTGGCGGCTGTGATCGCCGAGCACGCCCCCATCCGCGCGGCGGCGGAGGAGATCTTCGTCAACAAGAACCCCCAGTCGACGCTCAAGCTGGCGCAGGCGCGTGGTGCGGTGCTGGCGGCGTGCGGGGCGGCGGGGCTGGCGGTCAACGAACACGCGGCACGGCTGGTAAAAAAAGCGATAACCGGCACCGGCGGCGCGGAGAAGGCGCAGGTCGCGGCAATGGTCAAGGTGCTGCTGCCCGGGGTGCAGATCGCCGGAGCCGATGCCGCCGACGCGCTGGCGGTGGCGATTGCCGATGCGCATCTGGGGCCGAAACCCTGATCCGTTCGGGCTGAGCTTGTCGAAGCCTTGCATTTTCTTCTAGCGAACTGGCGAAAGAAGCAGGACAGCCCTTCGATAAGCTCAGGGCGAACGGAGATTGAAGCGTGATCCACCTCTACGGCATTCCCAGTTGCGACACTGTGAAAAAGGCGCGGGTGTGGCTCGAAAAGGAGGGCCTGCCTGCAACCTTCCACGATTACAAGAAAGAAGGTGCCGACCCCGAAAAGCTCGCCGCGTGGATCGCCGCAGCGGGGCTCGGCACTGTGGTCAACCGCAAGGGCACCACCTTCCGGGCGCTGTCCGATGCTGACAAAGCGCTGGCGGCTGACAGTCACACGGCTGTCGCTTTGCTGGTTCAGCACCCCAGCATCATAAAGCGGCCCATCGCCGAATTTCCCGGCGGCATTCTGGTCGGTTTCAAGGAAGACGAATGGTCCGCAGCCCTGCTTTGATTGCGCTTCTGGCGCTGGCGACCACTCCGGCGTTGGCGGAGGAGAACCCCATGCTGATCATCGCCCACCGCGGCGCAAGTGCCGAGCGGCCCGAACATACGCTCGCCGCCTATGAACTCGCGATCGATCAGGGCGCGGATTATATCGAGCCTGATCTGGTCGCGACCAAGGATCTGGTGCTGGTCTCGCGCCACGAAAACGAGCTGTCGGGCACCACCGATGTCGCCACCCGCGAGGAATTCGAAGACCGCCGCCGCGACAAGACCATTGATGGGCAGAAGGTCGCCGGCTGGTTTGCCGAGGACTTCACGCTCGCCGAACTGCGCACACTGCGCGCGATGGAGCGCATCCCCTCTCTGCGCCCGGCCAATGCGCGCTATGATCGTCTCTATCAGGTGCCGACCTTCGCTGAGGTCGTGATGCTGGTGCGCGCCAAGGAAGCGGCGATGGGCAAGCGGATCGGGCTCTATCCCGAACTCAAGCACCCGGAGTTTCTATTGCAGAATGCCGGGATCGACATGGTCGACCTGCTGCTGCGCGACTTGCGGCAGTTGGGCATCACGCCCGCCGATCCGGTCTTCATCCAGAGCTTCGAGATCGCGCCCTTGCAGCGCCTCAAGCAGCGCAGCGGCGGGTTCAAGCTGGTGCAACTGGTCGCACCCGGTGAAGGCCCGGCGGATGAGCCTGCGATGCGCTATGCCGAGATGGTGACGCCGGTCGGGCTCGCTGAAGTCGCCAAATATGCGGACGCTGTGGGCGCGAATACCGCGATGATCCTCGCCCCCGATGGCACGCCGACGTCATTGGTTGCGGATGCCAAGGCGGCGGGGTTGGAGGTCCACGCCTGGACGGTGCGGCCGGAAAACGCTTTCCTGCCGCCAAGCTTGCAGACCGGCGATGACCCCAAGGGCCGGGGCTGCGGCGATGTGGCGCTGGCCGCGCTGCTGAAGGCGGCGGGCGTTGCGGGCGTGTTCAGCGATGGGGCGCTGAAGGGGCGGGACTGCCCCTAAACCCGCCGCGCGCTCAGGATGTAGTTGAGCGCCATATCGTCCGCCAGATGCAGCCCCTTGCCCGGCCGCCACGCGATCCCGCGCCGCGCGGTCAAGGTCAGCCCCGCATCTGCCAGCAAAGCCTCGAATTCACCAGGCGTGATGAAATCCTCCCAATGGTGCGTGCCCTTGGGGACGTAACCGACCGCCTCCGCCGCGCCGACCAGCAGCACGCGTGACGCCGTGGTGCGATTGGGGGTGGACATCACCAGCAGCCCCTCAGGCGCCAGCCGCGCCGCGACATCGCGCAGAAAGGCGGGCTTGTCGGCCACGTGCTCGATCACTTCGACGCTGGTGACCAGATCGAAAGTGCCGATATCCAGCCCCGCCACCTCGCCCGCCATGTAGCGCAGAGAGCCGATACTCCCCTCCCCTTCATGGGAGGGGTTGGGGGA
>JAKFWB010000001.1 GCA_021732945.1 Porphyrobacter sp. | reverse complement strand
ACGCTCAGCCTCAAGACCCGTGCAGTGAGGGACGGCGACGAATACATCATCTCGGGCCAGAAGATCTGGACCAGCCGGGCCGAACATTCCGATCTGATGCTGCTGCTCGCCCGCACCACCCCGCGCTAACAGGCGGCGAGCAAGACTGAGGGCCTGTCGATCTTCCTCGTCGACATGCAGGCGGCCTTGCGCAGCGGCATGACGGTCAAGCCGATCCGCACCATGATGAACCACTCCAGCTGCGAAGTGTTCTTCGATGACCTGCGCATCCCCGCCAGCTGTCTGGTGGGCGAGGAAGGGAAGGGCTTCCGCTACATCCTGTCGGGCATGAACGCCGAACGTATCCTGATCGCTGCCGAGTGCATTGGCGATGCCAAGTGGTTCATCGCCAAGGCGACCGCCTATGCCAAGGACCGAAGCGTGTTTGCGCGGCCGATCGGCCAGAACCAGGGCGTGCAATTCCCGATCGCACGCGCCTATGCCCAGATGCGCGCCGCCGAACTGATGGTCTATCACGCGGCGCAGGCCTATGATGAGGGCGGCAATCCGGGCGAGGAAGCCAATATGGCCAAGCTGCTCGCCTCCGAAGCCAGCTGGGCGGCGGCTGACATGTGCGTGCAGACCTTTGGCGGGTTCGGATTCGCTGAGGAATATGACGTCGAACGCAAGTTCCGCGAGGCGCGGCTTTATACTGTGGCACCGATCTCGACCAACCTGATCTTGTCCTACCTTGCCGAACACGTGCTCGGCCTGCCGCGTTCCTATTGAATCCGGGGCACATCGCGGGGTTTTTTCAGGCAGGGCAGCGCAATAGGCTTGCAGCGCTGCGCCAAGTGTGATTCTGTGAAGATCAGGGCGAGGGGATCAGGCCAGCAATGCGCAATATCGGACCGGAAGAACGACTGAAGCAGGGGTTGGCGCTGCTCGCGCTGCTGCTGCTCGCCGGGTTTGCCGTGGCCGGGCCAACCGGGGTGCTGGCGTGGAGCGAGAATATCACCGCGCTCGAAGCCCGCGAAAGCGAAATTGCTAAGCTCACGCAAAAGCGCGATGCGCTGCGCAACCGGGTGATGCTGCTCGATCCCGAAGCCGCCGATCCCGATCTGGCGAGCGAGCTGGTGCGCGAACAGTTGGGTGTCATGCGCGAAGATGAGGTCGTGATCACACTCGACGACGAGTGAACCGGCGCCGCCCTACCGCGGCTTGTCCAATCTCCTGATTTCGTATGCGTGTTGCATTTTCCGCTACGGCTTGGCGTTGCGCGCTGGTCGTTTACGGGCCTATAGACCATGACGCGCGTCTCCTCCCCATGAGTGCGCCAAAGTGAGGGATACGATCTTGGCCAAGCAGCCTGCAAAGCCGTCCGCGGCAGCAAAGAAGACCGCCAAAAGCGGTGATGATACCGACTTCACCCTCCATTCGCTGCAAGAGGCCTTCGAAGCGAAGAAGCGCTATGCTGCTTCGGACGCGGAGATGATGGAATTCTATCGCCAGATGTTGCTGATCCGGCGGTTTGAGGAGAAGGCGGGCCAGCTTTACGGCCTCGGGCTGATCGGCGGCTTCTGCCACCTCTATATCGGGCAGGAAGCGGTTGCCATCGGGCTGCAATCGGCGCTGGATAATGAGCGCGACAGCGTCATCACCGGCTACCGCGACCATGGCCACATGCTCGCCTACGGGATCGATCCCAAGGTGATCATGGCGGAATTGACCGGGCGCGAGGCCGGGATTTCCAAGGGCAAGGGCGGTTCGATGCACATGTTCTCGACCGAGCATAAGTTTTACGGCGGGCACGGCATCGTCGGCGCGCAAGTTGCGCTCGGCGGGGGGCTTGCGCTGGCGCATCAGTACAACGGCGATGGCGGCATCTGCCTTGCCTATTTCGGCGACGGCGCGGCCAACCAGGGGCAGGTTTACGAGACCTTCAACATGGCGGCGCTGTGGAAGCTGCCGATCGTGTTTGTGGTGGAAGACAACCAATATGCGATGGGCACCGCGACCAAGCGGTCCTCGGCCGAAACCGCGTTCTACCGACGGGGTACGGCGTTCCGCATTCCGGGGATGGAAGTGAACGGCATGGACGTGCTCGAAGTGCGCGCCGCTGCCGAAGTCGCCTTTGCCCATGTGCGCGCGGGCCATGGCCCGGTGCTGATGGAGTGCAACACCTATCGCTATCGCGGGCATTCGATGTCCGACCCGGCCAAGTACCGCACCCGCGAGGAAGTGCAGGAGCAGCGCGATCACCACGACCCGATCGAAGGCCTCAAAAAGACCCTGATTGAGGCGGGCAAGACCGAGGATGATTTGAAGGCCCTCGACAAGGCGATCCGCGCTGAAGTGGCGCAGGCGGCCGATTTTGCTGAAACCTCGCCTGAACCTGCACCGCAGGAACTCTACACCGATGTTCTGGTGGAGGAGTATTGAGCCATGGCGATTGAACTGAAGATGCCAGCGCTCTCGCCCACGATGGAGCAGGGCACGCTTGCCAAGTGGCTCAAGGCCGAAGGTGACCGGATCGAGCCGGGCGATATCATCGCCGAGATCGAAACCGACAAGGCGACGATGGAATTCGAAGCCATTGACGAAGGCCTTTTGTCAAAGATCCTGATTGCG
>JAKFWB010000004.1 GCA_021732945.1 Porphyrobacter sp. | reverse complement strand
ATACCCGGCGTCGTCGCCGGTCGCGTTGTCGCTTTTCCCAGTTTCGTCGAAGCGATTGGATCGAACCAGCTTGTCATAGTAGCAGAGAGCCTCTTAGCGGAAGAAAGGGCGAGAGAGGCACTACGCGTTGCAATTGGGAATGAAGTGATGACGGCAGTCGGCGTGCTGCCGTCGGACGTCCGGATAGTTCCTCGCCGTACGGTGATAAAGACGACTAGCGGCAAGATTGACAGAAAGTCGAACATGCTTCGCTATTCCGAAGGACGTCTTGTCGGCTGGGGGCAGCTGACCAAGCCTGATGAAGCCAAATCATGAAGCCGATAATCGTTATTTGCGGAAACTGCCAAGCGAACTTCGTCGTCAACTTCCTGAAAGCGTTGCCGGAGATCGGACAACAGTACGAAATCCGACGCTTCCGAGACAACGATCCCGCCGACCTGGAGTACGCCAGCGCAAACGGCACCGAGCCGGAAGACCTTTCGACCTTCCTGCAGGCCAATCGACAGCATGTCGTCGCATTCCTTTTGCAGTCCACGCACCACTGGCGCGACCAGCCGATCACGCGCGCGGACCTGGCTCCCGGAACCATCTTCGTCGAGTTTCCGGTTGCCCTCAATTGCTACCTGTGGCCGCTGATATGTCCCGACGGGACCTTCGACAAGATGCCCATGGCTATCCAGCGGCGCTATCCCCCGTCGATGCACGACACGCTGCTTCGCAAGCTGAAGGCCAATGGCGTGCCGGAGACCGAGGTCGTCGACGCATACATGGCACATGATGTCACAGCCATGTTTCGGCTGGATCGACTTCGGAAAATGCAGGATCTCAAGATCCGCCAGATCGACGCGAAAGCAACATTCCCCATAGGCGACTACATCGACTCGAACCTCTCCAGTTTCCAGATCTTCCGGAGTAATCTGCATCCCTCAGGCCCCTTCATGGCCGAGTTGACGCGACGCATCCTCGATTACTTGCCGATAGTGACCGATCGCGAGACCGCCACATACCGACTCGATCTGGCGGCAAAAGGCCCAGGCATTCACCCCTTCGACGCGCCGATCCATCCTCAGATCGTTCGGCACTTTGGACTACGATGGGCCGAGGTCGACCGGTATCAATTCTGGGACGAAGGCTATTACTCCTTCACCGAGTCTCTCTTGCGCTTCTACCAGATGCGTGCCTGCTTCAAATTCGGGGAAGCGACTAAATTGCTGCGCGAAGGTCTTCTGCAACCTGCGCAGCAGATAATGGAAGCAGCCGTCGCTGAAGTCCCTCGCAGTGCCGCCTATCGCCTGCTCTTGGCTGAGACGCACTTTCGCCAGAAGGCCTTCGCTGCCGGCCTGATACGCACGCGGGAAGCTTGGGAAATCGACCCTACACTGCAAACCGGAATCCATTTGGCGCGCGCACTCCTGCGAAACAGGGAGCGAGATAAGGCAGCGGAATTTGTCGATGAACTAAGCACAAAATTTGGAGAAGATTCGGTCGAGCTCCAGATGATGAAAAGCAACTTGATGGCGGCGACAGGTAACAAGACTGGCGCCCTGGAACTCCTGCGCAAGGCCTCCAACTCGCCTCTGGGAGTCGACTATAGGATATGGCAATCGATGGCATCGATGCTCGACGACCAGAAGCAGCTCGCGATGGCTTGCGCAGCCATGGAAAAGGCCTATGCACTGAGCGGCATGGCATCCGCGATAGGCAAAAAACTGAATGATCTGCGTAATCGCCTGTCGGGACAGCAACTGCAAGGAGGGTAGCACGTGACGCCAGACGCCGTTATGGAGAGGCTACGCGCTGTGATTGTTCAGCAGTTCAACTGTTCGCCCGATCAGGTTGGCGCTCTCACAGTAGCAAACGATATCCTGGGCTGGGATTCTCTCTCGCATACTATCCTGCTATTGAAGGTAGAGGATGCTTTCGATATCGAGCTTCCCGAGGACGAAATGTTTGCTGTTCGGAACGTCGGTGATTTGGCGGACCTTGTAGAACGAGTGCTACGCTAAGCTTCTGGGCGCACTCGTCGCTGTTTACGCCACATGCTCGATGTGCCTGCTCGTGCTTGCCCTTGGCAGTCGAGCACTGATGGCTTGGCGGCGAGTTTACGATGTTAAGTGGATGGCGCTCGTCGACCGCCTCCATTAGTTGTAAAAATTCGGGGAGAGCAATCCATGTCGACCGTCACCGTCAATGGAACGCCAGGCGTCCCCGGAGTCGATGGTCTCCCGCCCAGTGGTACGGGCACGAATGGCGGCGCCGGCGGCAATGCCTCTGCGAACAACCTGTCCACGGCGGAACTTATCGTCGAGGCGGTGGCCAATGGCGGTATCGGCGGTGCTGGCGGCAAGGGCGGAGTTCCGAGCGGCGACGCAGGAGCCGGCGGCCTGGGCGGACGAACCATTGCCACGGCGGGTGTGCTGGGCAATCTCAGCGGAGTGGTCCATGCGTCGGCAGTGTCGACCGCGGGCGCCGGCGGCCAAGCCGGCATCCCGACCGCGCCGGATCCGACAGGCGCCGGCAACAATGGCGGCGGGGGCGGCAGTTCGCTCGCCACGGCGAGTGCGACCAACACCGCAGGTACTGCGACCTCCGAAGCGAAGGCGATCGGTG
>JAKFWB010000005.1 GCA_021732945.1 Porphyrobacter sp. | reverse complement strand
CCGGATGCCGCGCGGGCAGCCCGCCCAGCAGGGTGGCGACCGCCGGTTCGTCGGCACCGACCGGTTCAACCAGCACGGAAATCCCCGATCCGCATGCAAGCTTGATATCGATCCACGGACTGCCCTCGCCATAGCGCAGCAGGCGGGGCTCGCCCTCGGCCATGGCCTCGCGCCCGTGCCGCGCGACATCAGCCTCGATGCAGCCGCCCGACAGGAAGCCCCAATATTCGTCCCCCGCAATCAGCATCTGTGCGCCCACATCGCGCGGGGCTGAGCCGGATACCTCGACCAGCGTGGCGATGGCGAAGCGGGTTTCGCTGCCAAGGAGGCTCACCAGCGGCTCGCGGATATCATCAATTGGGGCCGCAAG
Source organism: Porphyrobacter sp. (assembly GCA_021732945.1). GTDB lineage: Bacteria > Pseudomonadota > Alphaproteobacteria > Sphingomonadales > Sphingomonadaceae > Erythrobacter. The sequence goes on along the minus strand of JAKFWB010000005.1, from coordinate 2,240 downwards.
GCGCCAGCGGGTCATGCGCGGTGTGCTTTCGTAAAGGGCAGAAGCCAGCCTAACCGCCGCAGCTGGCCCGTGCAATGCTGCGGCATCCCCGCGCTTGCATTCGCGGATCATTGCGCAGACAGCCACGTGAGGCCTTCCTCGCGGCCTGACAAAGGAACCCACACGTGGAACCCGCCAGCGCGCATCCTGACGATCCGCATTATGTCCACCGCACCGGCTGGCTGAGAGCCGCTGTGCTGGGGGCGAATGACGGGATTGTTTCGGTTGCGTCGCTGATTCTTGGTGTGGCGGCGGCGACGCCTGATCCGCAGGCTAGCCTGGTCGCCGGGGTGGCGGGACTGGTGGCGGGCGCAATGTCGATGGCGGCGGGCGAGTATATCTCGGTGTCGTCCCAGCGCGATTCCGAGCAGGCTGATATTAGCCGCGAGAAGCAGGCGCTGGCCCAGACGCCCGAGAGCGAGGAGGCAGAACTCGCCGCGCTCTATCGCGGTCGGGGCCTGAGCGAACAAACGGCGGCACTTGTGGCGCGTGAGCTGTCGGCGCTGAATCCGCTGGCGGCGCATGTCCGCGACGAACTGGGCCTGTCCGACGCCTTTGCCGCGCGACCGCTTCAGGCGGCGATCGCATCCGGCCTGACCTTTAGTGCGGCAGCGGCCATCCCGCTGGTGGCGGCCTATCTGGCGCCCGGTGCGGCGATTATTCCGGCGGTGCTGATCGTTTCGCTGGTCACGCTGGCGATCCTTGGCGCGCTCGGCGCGAAGGCCGGGGCAGCCCCGCTGGTGCCAGCGACCCTGCGCGTGCTCGGCTGGGGCATCTTCGCGATGGCGATGACTGCTGGAGTGGGATGGCTCTTTGGCGTGAGTGTCTGACCGCCGCTTATTGAAGCTGGAGGGCGGTCGAGGCCCAACGCATCCTGTGCGTTGAAGTAAAGCCTAAATCTTTGAAAAATGGTGCGCTTACGTGACTCGCATTGGCGTCTTTAATATCTGAAAACATGATATAAAAATCACTGTGTTTTCAAAAGTGCCCCCAAAAGTGCCCCCAGCCGCTTAAGTTACCCTCAGATTTCCAAATTCAGGCTTGCCCCGATGCGCCCCAGAAACAGCAGCGTTTCGCGCCCGCATTCATCATCCAATTGCCAATAGCGTTCGCAATGGCGATCAAAGGTGCGGCGGTGCATTCCTTTGGGGCGGGTGATCCCGTTGCCCCAGCCTTGCGCGCATCCCAGCCGCCGCTGGAGGCGGAATAGGCGTTCGAAGGCGGCATCCTGCGCCGATACCCGCTGCGATTGATAGCCGATGCGCCACGCCGTGCGGCTGGCGAATGTCTCGGCCCCCTGCGGCATGTAGAGCTTGCCCACACGCGCGCCAGTGACGGGGCAGTGCATCCACCAGCGTTTGCCGCCATAATTCGGCTGGGTGTAGCTTAGCCGAATGCGCTGGGTGTATTCGCGTTTTTCGCTGCTTTCAGTGATTGTATAGTGCAGCACCAGCGTTGCCGCATCGGGATCGATAATGTCGCAGGTGTAACCAATGCGGCCCGCCGGTTGATCGCCGCGCGACCAGCTTAGATTGCCGGTGACGTGACGGCCAATCTCGGCATAGCCCGTGCGCAGCATCCAAGCGATGTCCAGCCGCCGGGAAGCGTCCGCCGTTGGCCTGCCCCATTGTCGCCCTGAACCGTATCCGCCCATGCCCACTGTATTAGCATGGCAATACAGATTTTGGAATCCTGCCCGCCTTGCGATCAAGCCGAATTGCAGCCTTTGCGGCGAAGGTGCGAAGCGTTCAGATATTCGCCTCCAGCAATTCTATTTCGGCTGGGGTGAGGTTGAACAGGGCATAGACCTTGGCGTTGATTTCGGCCTCCAACCGCGAAATCTCGGCGGTGAGCGCGTTGATTTCGGCGCGGGTGGTGGTGATCCAGTCTTCCCATTCGCTGCGCTGTTTGAGCGGGATTTCGGCCTTCAGATCGCCCTTCACCACGCGCTGGAATGCGGCAAAATCGGGAAGGTGCCACCATTGCTTGAGCGCGGTAGAAAGCTTTGCGCTGCCCGGATCGGCGGCAAGGTCCGGGATGCGCCGCGTGATCGACTGTTGCAGTTCATAGCGCTTTGCGGCGGCGGCCTGTGCAGCTGCAACCCCTTGCCCGATTTCCAGTCTTTGGGAACGGCTTGCTGTAGGGATTGGCAGGCTTTCCAAATACTCGGCGTCCGCATGTGAAAATCCGCCGCTCAAGTT
>JAKFWB010000178.1 GCA_021732945.1 Porphyrobacter sp. | reverse complement strand
AGTTTGCGCGACTATGCGCGGCCCGACGGAGAACTGGGCTATTTCGCCAGCAGCTTTGATGTCTACGGGCGAACGGAAGAGCCTTGCCGCCGCGATGATGGCGGGATGATCCAGCGCATCGCCCAAGGCGGGCGCAGCACCTGGTTCTGCCCCATCTGCCAGAAGTAAGGGAGAATCGTTGACCTTCGGAGCAGTTCTGACTATGCGCGCTGCTTTCCGGCGGTAGGGCCATGCGTCCGCTCGCCCACTTTCGAGCAAACCGTCACCATTTTCTCGGCTGCATCAAGCGGCCTGAACCAAACGCGAGACAGACACGAATTATGGCCAATACGCCGCAAGCCAAGAAGCGCATCCGTCGCAACACCGCCCGTGCCGAAATCAATGGCGCGCGCATCAGCCGCATCCGCAGCTTTATCAAGAAGGTCGAATCGGCCTGTGAAGCTGGCGACAAGGAAGCGGCGGCTGTCGCGCTCAAGGCCGCTCAGCCGGAAATGGCCCGCGGCGTCGCGCGCGGCGTGCTGCACAAGAACACCGTGGCCCGCAAGCTTTCGCGCCTGACGCGCCGAGTCGCAACGCTCTGATTCGTTTTTTGCCGATCCGCGGGTATCCCTAACGGATTCTTACGGGTTGCAGATTACGCAAACGACCACACGGGCCGCGCTATGACAGCGCGGCCCGTTTTGGTTTGCGACCATTGCGACACCGCTTACCTACATAAATGTCAGGAATCCCCGCGATTCGCATCGATTTGAGTGATCTTCGCTAATCAAATCAAACACATGAACGCAAGTCTGCGGCATAGCGCCGAGTCAACCGGAATATTTCACTTTTTTTAAAAGTACGCGCTTGCGCAATCCCGCCGGGCGTTCTTTAGATGGTCTTCACCCGCAGCGACATCGCTCGGGTCTTTACAAACTGGCAGACAGGGGCGCTTCCCGGAAACGCGGTTTCTGGGGCGGGGAGAACGATTGCCTGTCGCACGGGGTTAAATGAGTCTGTGGTCCAACGGGACTTGCAGATCACGCATGAATTGGGGACGAGATTGTGCACAGGATCGACAAGGCACGGACATCCGGCCGACTGGCGGATGAACATCTGATGGAAGACGCAGAAGCCGTAAACCTTGCCGCCGATTGGTCTGACATCAGCCAAGGCCTGCGCAAGGATCTGGGCCACCAATTGCACAGCCAGTGGATCAAGCCGATCCAGCTGGGCAGTCTCAACCGCGAGAGCGGAGCGCTCGATCTTTACCTGCCGACCGAATTTTCGGCCAACTGGGTGCGTGATCGCTTCCATGATCGGCTGCAACTGGCCTGGAGCATTGCGCGCAGCGAAGTGCGCAAGGTCAACATCGTGGTCCACCCCGGCCGCCGCCAGCTCCCTGACCTGCGGCTTGATGATGGCCGCCGCCCGGCCAATGATGGCGTCTCGGCCATTGCCATGGCCGCAGGGTCGCTTGGCGATGCCAGCTTTACCTCGTCCGTCGGGCTTGATCCCTCGTTGACCTTTGCCGCCTTCGTAACAGGTGAGGCCAATGTGCTCGCCTGCAACGCAGCGCAGCGCATGGCGGCGCTGGAACAACCGCAATTCTCGCCGCTTTATCTCAAGGCTGCGACCGGTCAGGGCAAGACCCACCTGCTGCACGCGATTGGCCATGGCTATCTGCAAGCCCACCCGCGCGCACGGATCTTCTACTGTTCGGCCGAACGCTTCATGGTCGAATTTGTGCAGGCGCTGAAATCGAGCCAGACGATCGAATTCAAGGCGCGACTGCGCAGCTTTGACCTGCTGCTGGTTGACGATATCCAGTTCATCATCGGCAAGGCCAGCGCGCAGGAAGAACTGCTCTACACCATCGATGCGCTGCTGGCTGAAGGCAAGCGGCTGGTCTTCGCCGCCGACCGCGCCCCGCAGGCGCTGGACGGGGTCGAACCGCGCCTGCTCTCGCGCCTGTCGATGGGGCTGGTGGCCGATATCCAGCCCGCCGATATCGAACTGCGCAAGCGGATTCTGGTCTCAAAGCTGGTGCGCTTTGCGCCGCTTAGCGTGCCGGAAGATGTGGTCGAATTCCTCGCCCGCACCATTACCCGCAATGTGCGTGAGCTGGTTGGCGGGCTGAACAAGCTGATCGCCTATGCCCAGCTGACCGGGCAGGAGGTGTCGCTCCAGCTGGCCGAAGAACAGCTGACCGACATCCTCTCGGCCAACCGTCGCCGGATCACGATTGACGAGATTCAGCGCACGGTGTGCCAGTTCTACCGCATCGACCGTTCGGAAATGAGCAGCAAGCGGCGCGCGCGCGCGGTGGTGCGGCCGCGGCAGGTGGCGATGTATCTCTCCAAGGTGCTGACCCCGCGTTCCTACCCCGAAATCGGCCGCAAGTTTGGCGGACGCGATCACTCGACCGTTATCCACGCGGTGCGGCTGATCGAAGACCTGCGCCAGCGAGATGCCGATATGGACGGCGATGTGCGCAGCCTGCTGCGCCAGCTCGAAAGCTGAGCGATTTGCCCACCCCCAACCCCTCCCGCATGCAGGAGGGGAGCGAGACTTTCTGAGCCAAAGGCGAAGTTAGTCGCAGCGGGGTGGGCCTCCACGCTCAGTACACAAT
>JAKFWB010000415.1 GCA_021732945.1 Porphyrobacter sp. | reverse complement strand
TTCAAACATCCGCCCGCAACCTAGCGCGAACACAGAGTCGCCAACGAAGGCGATATCCGCGCTCGGCAGATGGTAGGCGATATGGCCGTTGGTGTGGCCGGATACGTCAATCACCTGCGCCTCGACCGCGCCCAGCTTCACTGTGTCGCCATGGGCGATGATTCGGTCGATCGGGAACTTGCCCTCGATCTCGGCGGGGCCGGTGATGGTGCAGCCGGTGGCGGCCTTGATCGCTTCGTTGCCGCCCGCGTGATCGGGGTGCCAGTGGGTGTTCCAGATCTGCGTGATGGTCCAGCCCTTCATATCCGCTTCGAGCAGATAGGCCTTGGCATCGGGGGTATCGATCGCCGCAGTTTCGTGACTGTCGGTATCGTGGATGATGTAGCCATAGTTGTCACTAAGGCACGCGAACTGGTGAACGTGGATCATGGGGCGACCTTACCCCTGCGCACCCCAATAGGAAAGGCCCGCCTGCTCGGGTGAGCGGGCGGGCCTTTCGATTTACCGAGAGTCCCCGCGCAGGCGGGGACCTCAGGCAGGATGGATTCACGGCATGAGGCCCCCGCCTTCGCGGGGGGCTCACATTTTGACGCTTACTCCTGACCCTTCTTGAGCGCGGCGCCGAGGATGTCGCCGAGCGATGCACCCGAATCCGACGAACCGAACTGCGCCACAGCTTCCTTTTCTTCGGAAATCTGACGCGCCTTGATCGAGAAGTTCGGCTTCTTCGAACGGTCAAAGCCGATCACCATCGCGTCGATCTTGCTGCCGACCTGGAAGCGGTCAGGACGCTGTTCGTCACGGTCACGGCCAAGATCAGCGCGTTTGATGAAGCCGGTCGCACCGTCTTCGCCAACCTGCACTTCCAGCCCGCCGTCACGCACTTCAAGCACGGTGACGGTCACGGTCTGGTTCTTGCGCAAGCTACCGCCGGTCGAGGCGCCTTCAGCAGTCGGCGCACCCTTTTCAAGCTGCTTCATGCCGAGGCTGATACGCTCCTTGTCGACATCGACATCGAGCACGATGGCCTTGACCATTTCGCCCTTGCGGTGAAGCGCCAGTGCGTCTTCGCCCGAGATGCCCCAAGCGATGTCCGACATGTGCACCATGCCGTCGACGTCGCCATCGAGGCCGATGAACAGGCCGAACTCGGTGGCGTTCTTGACTTCGCCTTCGACTTCGGTGCCGACCGGGTGCTTTTCGGCAAACTCGTCCCACGGATTGCGCTGGGCCTGCTTGAGGCCAAGGCTGATGCGGCGCTTGTCGCTATCGACTTCGAGCACCATGACTTCGACTTCCTGCGAGGTCGAGACGATCTTGCCCGGGTGGACGTTCTTCTTGGTCCAGCTCATTTCGCTGACGTGGACGAGGCCTTCGATGCCAGCTTCCAGTTCGACGAACGCGCCATATTCGGTGATGTTGGTCACCTGACCCGACAGCTTCGCGCCGACCGGATACTTGGCGGCCACGCCATCCCACGGATCGCTTTCCAGCTGCTTCATGCCGAGGCTGATGCGCTGAGTTTCCGAGTTGATGCGCACGATCTGCACCTTCACGGTGTCGCCAATGGCGATCACTTCGCTCGGGTGGTTGACGCGCTTGTAGCTCATGTCGGTGACATGCAGCAGGCCGTCGATACCGCCGAGATCAACGAAGGCACCGTAATCGGTGATGTTCTTGACCACGCCATCGATGATCTGGCCTTCGACCAGATCGTTGATCAGCTCGCTGCGCTGTTCTGCGCGGGTTTCTTCAAGCACGGCGCGACGCGAAACGACGATGTTGCCGCGGCGACGATCCATCTTGAGGATCTGGAACGGCTGCGGAATGTCCATCAGCGGGGTGACATCGCGCACAGGGCGGATATCGACCTGCGAGCCGGGCAGGAAGGCCACGGCGCCATCGAGATCGACTGTGAAGCCGCCCTTCACGCGGCCGAAGATGCGGCCTTCGACGCGCTTGCCTTCGCCAAATTCGCTTTCCAGCTTGTCCCAAGCGGCTTCGCGGCGGGCACGGTCACGCGACAGCATGGCTTCGCCGTCAGCGTTCTCGACGCGGTCAACGAAGACTTCAACTTCGCCGCCGACGACCAGACCATGATCATCTTCGCCGCGGCTGAATTCCTTGAGGGAGATGCGGCCTTCGCTCTTGAGGCCGACGTCGATCACGGCAAAGCCGTTTTCGATCGCAGTGACGGTTCCCTTGACGACGCGGCCTTCAAAGCCATCTTCGCCGGCACCGCCGAGTTGTTCATTGAGCATCGCCTCGAAATCGGCGCGCGTGGGCATTTGGGTTGCCATAGGCTAAGTTAGTCCTGTGTTCGTTATGCTACCGGCCGCCGGTTTTTCCGGGGTCTTAAACTGCCTCCCGTGCACCATTGCGCGGGCTTGCAGGGCAAGAGGCCGAGTGCTCCGCGTCGCCGGATGCGAAAACGCGAAGGTTCGTGCCATCGGTAAGGATGGGTTGAACGGCCGCGCGCCTAGGCGAGAGCGGTGCAAAAGGCAAGGAGAATCGCCCCGCAACGGGAGCGGCGACCTGTTCATGTTGAGGCCTGTTGGAGACACAGGTTACACTGTCCAGAGAAGGAAAATCCACCCCGGACAGTACGGGCCATGAA
>JAKFWB010000417.1 GCA_021732945.1 Porphyrobacter sp. | reverse complement strand
GGCATCATCGGTGATCAGGATCGATTGCGAGGTGGGATCATGTTCGGCCTGACTGAGCAAGTCGGCAGCGATCCAGTCGGGATCGTTCTTGCCATCGGCAATGACGAGGATTTCCGAAGGCCCGGCGACCATGTCGATGCCAACCACGCCGTAAAGCTGGCGCTTGGCCTCCGCGACCCAGGCATTGCCGGGGCCGGTGATGACATCGACCGGGCGGATGCGATCCGTGCCATAGGCCAGCGCGCCCACAGCCTGCGCCCCGCCGACGCGCCAGATCTCGTCCACGCCTGCGATGTGGGCGGCGGCCAGCACCATCGGGTTCGATTGGCCCTTGGGCGTCGGGGTCACGACCACCAACCGCTCCACCCCGGCAACCCGCGCCGGAATGGCATTCATCAACAGCGAGGAGGGATAGGCCGCGCGCCCGCCGGGAACATAGAGCCCCGCCGCATCCACCGGCCGCCAAATCGCGCCCAGCCTGACGCCTGCCGCATCCACATAGTCGCGGTTCTCGGGCAATTGCGCCTCGTGATAGGCCCGGATGCGCGCCGCCGCGAGTTCCAGCGCGTCGCGCAGATCGGGGGCGAGGTCGTTGTATGCCTGCTCGCACCGTTCGCGCGAAACTGACCAGTCGGCATCATCGGCGAGCGTATAGCCATCGAACCGCTGCGAATATTCAACCAACGCCGCATCGCCGCGCATTTTCACGGTTTGCAGGATGTCGGCGACCTGACTGGCGACTTCGCTGTCGGATTCACGCCGGACATCGACAATCCGATCAAACTTCGCGGCAAAATCGGGCTGGAGGGTAGAGAGGGTTACGGTCATGCAGCCTGCGCCTGATTGCGGGCTTCAGCGTCGCGGCGGAAGGCGTCAACCAGCGCGGCCACCCGGGGATCGGTCTTCAATGCGGTGCGGTTGACGATCAGCCGCGCGGAGATTTCCAGAATCACGCTGGTTTCCACCAGCCCGTTCTGTTTCAGCGTGGTGCCCGTCGACACCAGATCGACGATCTGGCGCGCCAGCCCCAGCGACGGGGCGAGCTCCATCGCGCCGTTCAGCTTGACACATTCGGCCTGCACCCCTGCGGCTTCGAAATGGCGGCGGGTCAGGCTGGGATATTTGGTGGCGACGCGCAGGTGGCTGATGCTGCCCGCCTGATCGCTGTCGCTCGCCAACCGCGCCACGGAGAGGCGGCACAGCCCGATGCCGAGATCAACCGGCGCGTAAAGATCAGCGTAGTCGAATTCCTCGATCACGTCCGATCCGACAATGCCAAGCTGCGCCGCGCCGTGGGCGACAAAGGTCGCCACATCAAAGGCGCGCACCCGAATCAGCCGCATGTCCGCGCGGTTGGTGCCAAAGGCAAGCGCGCGGCTGGCGGGATCGTGGAACTCTGCATCCGTCTCCACCCCTGCACGCGCCATCACCGGCAGCGCTTCATCGAGGATGCGGCCCTTGGGGACAGCGAAGGTCAACTGCCCGGGATTGTCGTGGATGCCGATAGTGGTCATGATTGGCCGCGCACTTAAGGGCGGACAGGCAAAAGGGCAATGGTGATGGCGGCGGGCGAGACGGGAATCATGGCGCTGGAGGACTTCACCACCGCGCTCGACTGGCAGGCGCAGCACGCGGCGGAGAGTGGCGCGCCGGCCACCGCGCGGGTGATCCGGGCGTTGGCCGGGGTGCGGGCAAGCGACACGGCGACCGGGCGGCGGATCGCGAACTGGCCGGGTCTGACGCTGAAGGATGCGATGCCCTTGCGGCTGGCGGGCGGGTTTCACCACCTGCTGCTGTCGGGCGCGGATGGGCGGTTGGCGGAGGTCTATTCGGGCGCAATCACCGATCAGGCCGAGGTTGATGCGCTGGTGCTCGATCTGACGCAGCGGTTTGATGCGCAGCTCCTGCCATGGCTTGAGGGCCCGCCGCAGACCAACGAGGCGGGGCGCGCCGCCAGCATCATGGCCGGATTGCTGTGGCTGGCACAGCGGGTCGCCACGCCGCGCTTCGATCTGTTCGAGCTGGGAGCAAGTGCCGGGGTCAACACGATGATTAACCGCTACTTCTTTCGGTTGGGAGAGACCGAGGTTGGCCCAGTGGAATCGCCAATGAGGATCGTGCCCGAATGGCGCGGAGCCTCACCGCCAGCGCCGCCTACCGGGTTCGGCATCACCGCGGTAAAGGGCTGCGACATTGCCCCGATCAACCTCGCCGATCCCGACGCTGCGCTCCGCCTCAAGGCCTATGTCTGGCCTGACGCGACGGAGCGCATGGCGCGGATCGATGCCGCGATTGCGCTGGCAGGCGCGCAGCCGCCCGACTTGATCGCCGCCGATGCCGGGGACTTCGCCGCCGCCATGCTTGCGCGTCCCCCGCAGCCGGAGACCGCGCTGGTGATGTTCCATTCGATCATGTGGCAATATATGCCCGCCGCCACGCAAGCGCGGATTACCGCAGCGTTTGAGGCAGCAGGCACCCAGGCGACGCCCGATACCCCGCTCGGCTGGATCGCGCTGGAGACCGATCCCGCCACCTTCCGCCACGAATTGCGGGTGCGCCTGTGGGATGGCGGCACGCATAACGGTAAGGAACACCTGCTCTCCCACGCCCATCCGCAT
>JAKFWB010000132.1 GCA_021732945.1 Porphyrobacter sp. | reverse complement strand
AGGCTCGACCGGATCGCCCAGGACGGCCGGCCGGTCGCTCGGCTCGAATTGCCGTTCGAGCGTGTCGTCGTGGCGCCGGTGTCGAGCAGCGACGCACGACGCCTGCACATCGTGCGGGGCGACAATCTGTGGAACATTGCCCAGGCCCACTACGGCGCGGGGTGGCACCACACCGTCATTTTCGCCGCAAACAAAGAGCAGGTAAAAAATCCCCATCTGATATATCCGGGGCAAATTCTTAGCCTGCCCAAGGTCAACTGACCTTCGCAAACGGAGTGCGTCCGACCCATGTTGGCCAATTTCCTGGTGCCGATCCTTGCCGACGGATGGCGCTTCATCGCTCTTTTCGCGGCCGCGACGTTCCTGGCGGCGTTGACCGGCGTGGCGTGGCTGTTCTGGCCTCTGATGGTCGTGACCCTGTGGTCGATCTACTTCTTCCGCGACCCGCCGCGCGGCGTGCCGCAGGATGACGGGCTGCTGATCGCGCCGGCTGACGGGCTGGTGCAGATGGTGGTCGATGCCGTGCCGCCCGCCGAACTGGGGTTGGGCGACAAGCCGCTGACGCGCGTGTCGATCTTCCTCAGTGTGTTCGACGTGCACATCAACCGAAGCCCCTGCGCGGGAACCATCGAGGTGGTGGCCTACCGGCCGGGCAAGTTCCTGAGCGCCAACGCCGACAAGGCGAGCGAGGACAACGAGCGCACGGCCCTGGCCCTGCGCCGTGCCGACGGAAGGCTCATCGGCTGCGTGCAGATCGCGGGTTACGTGGCCCGCCGTATCGTCTGCTACGTGAAGCCGGGGCAGGCGGTCGTGGCGGGGGAACGATTTGGCCACATCCGCTTTGGTAGTCGTACGGATCTCTACCTGCCGGAGGGTGCGCGGCTGCTGGTATCTCCGGGTCAGCGCATGATCGGTGGCGAGACCGTGATGGCCGAACTCGATCCCGTCGTTTCGGGGCCGCGAACCGCCATCGAATTCTAGCGCCCGGGAGCAGGGACATGGACAGCGAGCGGCATTCACAGCGGAGCGGATTGCGCGGTTTCTCGATCAACCGCCTGATCCCCAACATCCTGACGCTCGCAGCCCTTTGCTCGGGCCTGTCGGCCATCCGCTTCGGCCTGCAGGGCCAAATGCGCCTCGCGGTGATCGCGATCATCGTGGCGGCGATCTTCGATGCGCTCGACGGACGGGTTGCGCGGCGGCTCGGCGTGACGAGCCGGTTCGGCGCCGAGCTCGACTCCCTGTCGGATTTCCTCTGCTTCGGCGTGGCGCCTGCGCTCGTTCTCTACCTCGCCTCGCTGACCCATGCGGGCGCCCTGGGCTGGGTCGTGACCTTGATGTTCCCGATCTGCTCGGCCCTGCGGCTTGCGCGCTTCAACACGGCCCTGGAAGCGGATGTGCCGCCGCCCGCCTGGACGGGCTCTTTCTTCACCGGGGTTCCGGCGCCGGCCGGGGCGCTGCTCGCCCTGATGCCGCTCATGGTGAGCTTCGAAATCGAGGCTGCCTGGCCGCGCCATGCCGTGGTCGTGGGCCTCGTGCTGGTGGCCGTCGGTGGCCTCATGGTCAGCCGCCTTCCCACCTTTTCCTTCAAGAAGGGCAGGATACCCCGTCATCTGGTGCTGCCGGCCCTGCTTGCGGCGGCCCTGGTGATGGGTGTTCTGGCCAGTGCTCCCTGGATTGCGCTGTCATTGATCGGCCTCGGTTATTTGTGCCTGATCCCGTTCAGCATAGTTTCCCATCGTCGCCAGACGCTGCAGGATCGCAAGGCTGCCGAGGCGTCGGCCATCGTGCCACTGCGCTCCGTCGACAAAGGAATGCCGCCGCGCGAATAGGCTGCGGCGACGTCGATGCTCGATCCCGTCCTGCGCCGCTGGATCGACCCGCCGCTCGATCGCACCGGTGCGTGGATCGCGGCCCGCGGGATTTCGGCCAATGCCGTGAGCCTTGCCGGACTCGCCATCGGCCTGTCCAGCGTGCCGCTGCTGGCGTTCGGGCACTACGGGCTCGCGCTGGGGGTGATCCTCGTCAACCGCCTGCTCGACGGGCTGGACGGTGCCGTTGCGCGCCACGGCCGGCCGACGGCCCTGGGCGGCTATCTGGATATCGTCTGCGACATGGCCTTCTATGCCGCGATCCCTCTGGGATTTGCATTGGCGCGTCCGGAAAACTCGGTCTGGGCGGCCGTGTTGCTCGCCTCCTTCGTCTGCACCTGCGCTTCCTTCCTGGGACGAGCGGTCGTGGCGGTCGGCCGGGGCGAACGGGATACGGGGGCGAGGGGGCGCAAGTCTTTCTTCCATTCGGCAGGCCTCATGGAAGGGACCGAGACGATCCTGGCCTTCATCCTGTTTTGCCTGTTCCCCACGGCGTTCCCCTGGCTGGCTGGAATCGTGGCGTTGCTGTGCTTCTGGACGGCGGCGGCCCGGGTGCTCGCGACTTTTTCCGACGAGTCAGATTCCTGATTTCTCTATCTTGAGAGAATCGTTGAGGGGCAAAAAGAGATCATGCCGGATCGTGGAAATTCCCTATAAAAATCATATTGTTAGAAAATATGACATAATTTGGTCCAGTTTCAATTGACCTGACAATTTACATTAAGTACGGTTGCTAAGTGATTTTACGCGG
>JAKFWB010000313.1 GCA_021732945.1 Porphyrobacter sp. | reverse complement strand
CCCGCCCTACATAGAGTAGGATCGGCCCTTTTATCGCGGCATATTCCGGCGGCGGGGGTGCGGTGGGGGAAAAGCACGCAAGGTCGACCCCCCGGCTCCAATGGGTGAGCTGGGTCAACCCCTGTTCGCGCAGCTGGGCGCGGATGGTTTCGGTCGCCACCATGATCCGCTGCGCAGGGCGATGGAACCAGCGGATATAAGGCCAGAACGCGCTGGCGGGCAGCCCGGTGCGGCGGGCGAGGTAATCGGGGAACTGGGTGTGATAGGCGGTGGTGAAGGGCACCTTGCGGCTGAGGCAGTAACGCCGCGCGGCAAAGCCAAGCGGCCCTTCGGTGGCGATATGCACCGCCTCGGGCGCGATCTTGGCCAGTCTGCGCCCGACCGCGCCCGGCGCGGTCAACGCAAGGCGGATTTCGGGATAGGTCGGCGCGGGCATCGACGGATAGCCTTCGGGCGAGATCACGCTGACCGCATACCCCCAGGCGCGCAACATATCGCAGGTGGTTGAAAGGGTGCGCACCACCCCATTGGTCTGCGGGTGCCAGGCATCCGTGACGATAGCGATGGATTGCGGCACCATCGCTGGCGGCACAAGTGCCCGGGCGGCAGGCCTGGCGGTGTCTGGAGTGATGCTGGTCAGGCGGTTCACGCAGCTTCCCGCGCGGGATTGGCAGGCGCGGTCGACAGGGGTTCGCCCGGCTCAGCGTCACGTCGCTTGATCTCGTCAGCCCAGTGGAGGATTTCCATCCGCCCATCGTGATGCTCAACCAGCGCGTTGCAGCCTTCGACCCAATCGCCATCGTTCCAATATTCGACCGGCTTGCCGTTGTGCTCGAACATGCGGAATTCGGCGGTGTGGATGTGGCCGCACACCACCCCGTCGACCCCGCGCTCGCCAGCCGCGCGGGCGACGACCTCTTCGTACTTACCGATGAATTCGACCGCGTTCTTGACCTTGTGCTTGGCCGCCTTGGACAGGGACCAATAGGGTTTGCCCATCCAGCGGCGGACAGTGTTCACCGTGACGTTCAGTTTCATCATCAGATGATAGGCATGATCGCCGACGAAAGCGAGCCAGCGGTGCGAGAGCATCACGGCGTCGAACTCATCGCCGTGCAGCACCATCAAGCGGCGGCCATCGGCGGTATCGTGGAAGGCGGCGCGGCGGATTTCGATCCCGCCGAAATTGAGGCCGGTGAACTGGCGGAACATCTCGTCATGATTGCCGGGTATATAGACCACCCGCGTGCCGCGCCGGGCGCGCTTCATGATGCGCCACACGATGTCGTTATGCGCCGAGGGCCAGTAGAACTTCTTCTTCAAGCGCCAGCCATCGATGATGTCGCCGACGAGGTACATCGTCTCGCTGTCGACATGGTCAAGGAAATCGATCAGCAGTTCGGCATTGCAGCCCTTGGTGCCGAGGTGGACGTCGCTGATCCAGACCGTCCGATAGCTGCGCCGCTCGCCATCTTCAGGCTCGGGCGTGCGCGGCGCGGTGCCGGGAAAGCTGGCGATATTGTCACTGATCAGGTCAGAAAGATCGGCACCGGTCATGAAAAATCCCTGAAATTCATGTCTAGGTGGAATGATCCCATGACAGGGAATTGTTACAGCCGACTCACAGACACATGACGGTTTGGAGTCATTTGCAGAAGGCGCAACAGGGCTGTGGCAGCCACGCCGCGCCATTCTTGATTATTTTATGACTGTCTTGCGACAAACCAAGCAGGGGTTGGGCCAGCCGCCGACCGGCTGGCTCAATCCATCGCGATAAAGCCGGGCAGGGCCTGCACCCGCGCGATCCACGCGGTGACATTCGGATAATCGCCAAGGCCAAAGCCGCCCTCTTCTGCCACATGCGTGTAAGGAAACAGCGCAATATCGGCGAGCGTCACCGCTGGCCCGGCGAAAAAAGCATGATCCGCCAGATGCCGGTTCATCAGATCAAGCGCCGCGCAGCCCGCCATCCGCTTGGCCATGATCTGCCCGCGCTGTTGTTCGGAAAGATTGGCCTCACCCACAAACCGCAGCCAGAACCGCAGCGTGGCGACATTGGGTTCGTGGCTATATTGTTCAAAGAACATCCAGCGCAGCATGTCCGCCTGCGCAAAGCGATCCGCCGGGATCAGCGCGGACCCGTGGGCGAGATACCAGCAGGCGGCATTGCTTTCGGGCAGGAAGCGCGCTGTCTCCCCTTCCCCGATCTGAAGCACCGGAATGCGGCCATTGGCATTGACGGTGGCAAGGAACTCCGACGTGCGGGTCTCGCCCTTCATGATGTCATAGGCGCGACAAGCGAGCGGCAGGCCGAGCAGCGCGGCAGTCAGCTTGATCTTGAAACAGTTTCCGCTGCGGGGATCTTCATGAAGAGTCAGCGCCTCAACCACCAGCGACCTCCAGCACGATCTTCCCGACATGCTCGCCCGCTTCCATCCGTGCATGGGCGGCGGCGGCTTCGGCAAGTGGGAAGGTCATGTCCATCACCGGCGCAAGCTCCCCATCGGCGAACAGCGGCCAGGCATTATCGGCGATTTCATCGGCGAGTGCGGATTTGAACGCGTCGGATCGCGGGCGCAGGGTCGATCCGGTCAGCGTCAGCCACCGCATCATCACCGCCGCCA
>JAKFWB010000311.1 GCA_021732945.1 Porphyrobacter sp. | reverse complement strand
GAGCCAATGACGCCAAGACAACCTCGCGCGATGCGCCTCACCCGAGGAGGCGAGGCTACGAGGCAACGCTTGGGCTTGTCTCGGCCTGAACGGGGGGTTGCTTTGCCCCGTCGGACTCGGTGTTAGAATGCGGGGTGAGACACAGCAAGGTCAAAGCAGAAATTCAGCGATCCACCCACTTTCCGCCACGCGGGGCCATCGCTCGCGTTGCCAAAAGCAGGCATGCACCCCCTCATCCCCCCGGACTCGCCTGCCCCGGGTCAGGCATGGGCAACGGCGGGAGAGGATTGCTCCCCCTACCCCTTCCGCCGCGGCATCCGGTACGGCAGCATGAACTGCACCAGGCGCGAGGAGAACCGCTGCATGTCGAGGCTCTCCTGCACCGTCACCACTTCCTCGCTCAGAAAGCGTGAGGCGAGTTCTGATCGGGCGTAGAAGGGGGTGTCCTCCCAAGTCCGGCGCACTTCGGCGACGCCGATGTCGGAGCGGGTGCGTCGGGCGACGCCCCATTTGCTTGAGGGCAGATGCGCGATCGGCGGCAGGTCGACCGGTTCGGGCACCGCGTCGCTGCCGAAGCGCAGCGCGCTCGCGAACAGCGAGCCATCGCCGCGCTCGCCTTCGTAACACACCAGCGCGCCCTCGCTCAGGTGCGCGCGCGACCAGTGCCAGGTGTTGAAGCCGGTCTCCAGCGGCTCGCTGCCGCGATTGTGGTCGAGATAGGCCTTGCCGCTCCAGGAAATGCCGGGCGAGGTCATCTCCACCTCGATCCGCGCGCGCGGGGCGAGGCAGTGCCAGATGTGGCTTTCCTTGCCATCGAGCGCGAAAGCGACGCGGTTGAGCGCCTCAGGGAACACCCGCACCCGCCCGCGCACCTTGCGCTGCCACGGCACGAACAGGCGGGTATCGCCTTCGACGATATCGATGGTCAGCGCGCCGTTCTCCCAGCGTACAGAACTCGGCCCGATCACCAGATTGCTGGCATCGCGCTCCACCGTGCTGCGGCCGCGCTCGGTCATCACCCAGCGATGCTGCGGGCCATAGAGCGCGACGTTCAAGGACGAATGGTCGATCGGATCGCCCCGCCCGCTGCGCTTGTAATAGGGCGAGAACACGCTGCCCAGAAAGGCGATGATCGTCAGCCCGTGCTGCCCGTCGTCGCTGATGGCATCGACATACCACCAGCTGTAACCACCGGGCGCGATGTCCTCATCGAAGCGAGGTCCTTCGCGATCACCCGCGCTGCCAGCTGCCCGGACAAGGCTGCCATAGGGACGCCGGCCGCCGGATGGGTCGCCCCGCCCGTGCAATAGAGACCGGGCAGGCGCGTCTTGGGCCCCTGCCGCTGGAAGGAGGCCGCCCAACCGTGCGACGCTCGCCCATAAAGGGCGCCGCCCGTGGCCGGGAAGAGGTGCTCCCAATCCTGCGGGGTCATGAGGCTGTGCGGCATCGAGTTGTCCAGCGTAAGGCCGCAACGCCTCACGCTGGCCATCATGGCGTTGGTGCATCGCTCTCTCTCCTCTGGGGTGTAGCCGTGCGTGTCCCCGTTGGCGGGGGCGTTGACGATGATCTGGATGCGCTCGCGGCCCTGAGGCGGAGCGGCGTGTTCGCCCGCGCTGCGATCAATGGCGCAGATATAGACGGTGGGATCGGATGGCGGCTGCCCGCTGGCAATCTCGCGGAACTCGCGCGCGTAATCGGGCGAGAAGAACACGTTGTGGTGGCTAAGGTCGAACCCGCTGGTCTCGGCGTGGGCATACCACACCAAGGCCGAGAGCGAGCGTTTGCCGGGCGGAATGCGCGGCACAGCGCCCGTTGCCCCCTCGCCAAACCGCCCGGTCGCGAGCGCGCCGGGATCGCCGTTGCAGATCACGATATCGGCCGGGATCACCTCGCCCGAAGCGAGCCGCACACCGCTGGTGCGGCCCTTGGCGGTGAGCACTTCGGCCACCGGCGCGTTGGTCCGCACCCGCGCGCCCTGTCGCTCTGCGAGAGCAGCAATCGCCTTGGCCAGCGCGTGAATCCCGCCCTCAATCTGCCACACGCCGCGCGCCTAGACATGGGCGATCAGCATCAGCGTGGCGGGCGCGGCGAAGGGGGATGATCCGCAATAGGTGGCATAACGCCCGAACAATTGCCGCAGGCGCTGGTCCTTGAAATGCCCGCCGAGCGCGTTCCACATCCCGTCAAACGGGCGCATCGCGAGCATATCGCCCATCTTCCACGGCCCGATTCGCCACATCATCGGCAGCGGGGTGGAGGCCTTGTCGCCGCGCAGGAAGGGGTCTTCGAGCACTTCGAAGATGCGCTGCGCCTCAGCGGTGAAGCTGCGGTAACCGCGCGCCGCCTCGGCCCCGGCGAAGGTGCCGACCGCATCGACGCTGCGTTCGTGATCGGCAAACAGATCAAGCCGCCCACCCGCATCCCACGCATGGCGGGCGATCACTTCGGCCCTGGTAATCGTAACATGATCGTCCAGCCGCGATCCGCAGGCGGCGAACACCTCGTCAAACACTTCCCGATAGGTGAAGACCGTCGGCCCGCCATCGATCTCCGCCCCGTCCACCGCGACGCGGCGCGCCTTGCCGCCGACCCACGCCTCTTTCTCGAACACGGTGACATCAACAC
>JAKFWB010000310.1 GCA_021732945.1 Porphyrobacter sp. | reverse complement strand
CCTGACGATCAGCGACGTGAACCTTGCTGACCTCTCGTGGGCGCGGGCCGAGGGCACAGTGCAGAACCTCGCCGACCGCCGCTTTGATCTCTACCGGATCGAATGGGACAAGCGGGTCGGCAATATCAAAGACCCGCTCGGCGATGAACGTTGACAACGGGTTGCAATGGTATGGATGACAGGGCGCCGCGTGCAGGCTAGTTGCCTGATGTGGCCGGCGAACTGACCCTTTCCCCGTTTCTTTCCGATGCGCTGGTGATTCTTGGCGCGGCGGGGATTGTGATCCCGGTCTTCGCTCGGTTCCGCATCACGCCGATCATCGGGTTCATCCTGATCGGTGTGCTGGTCGGGCCCTTCGGCCTCGGTTCGCTGGTCGAGCGCATACCCTGGCTTTACTACATCACCATCAGCGATCCCGAATCGCTGACCCCCTTTGCCGATTTCGGCATTGTGCTGCTGCTGTTCGCCATCGGGCTGGAACTGTCGTTCAATCGCCTGTGGCAGATGCGCAAGCTGGTGTTCGGGCTCGGCGCACTGGAGGTGCTGGTCAGCGGGTCAGCCCTGGCGCTGTTCGTGGGGCTGGCGAGCGACCTCAGCTTCACGGCTGCTCTGGCGCTCGGGTTTGCGCTCGCCTTCTCGTCAACCGCGATCGTGCTGCCGATTTCAGGCACCCGCACGCCGGTGGGACGTGCCGCCCTGTCGATGCTGCTGTTCGAGGATATCATGATTGTCCCGATCATCTTCATCCTCGGCGCGCTGGCACCTAATGCCCAGGCTGACGGCTGGGAGAGCCTGATCGCAACACTGTGGCAAGGCGCGCTGGTCATCGCCGTGCTGCTGGTGGTGGGCCGCCTCGCCCTGCCTCGCCTGTTCGCGCAGGCCGCCCGCACCAAGAACCCCGAACTGTTTCTCGCCGCCTCGTTGCTGGTGGTAATCGGCGCGAGCCTCGCCACCGCGCTGGTCGGCCTCTCCCCCATCGTCGGCGCGCTGATCGCAGGGCTGCTGATCGCCGAGACTGAATATCACACTGAAGTCGAACTGATCATGGAACCGTTCAAGGGCCTTGCCCTCGGCGTGTTCCTGATCACCGTGGGCATGAGCATCAACCTGCTGGAGATCAGCGCCGACCTCGGGGTCTATGCGCTTGCGGTGGTGGGAGTACTGAGCTTCAAGGCGCTGGTCACCGGTCTCTCGCTGCGGTTGATGGGCGCGCGGCGCGGTACGGCGGCGGAAACCGGCGTGCTGATGGCCAGCCCTTCCGAGACAACCCTGATCGTGCTCGCTGCTGCCACCAGTGCACTGGTGCTCGACACCGAGACCGCGCAATTCTGGCAGACCGTGACCGCCATCGGCCTCACCATCACTCCGTTGCTGGCCAAACTGGGCGCGGTGATCGCGCGGCGGGTCGATGGCGTCACCCCGCTCGGGGTTGAGGAACACGGCGGTGACGGACGCACCATCATCGTTGGCGGCGGGCGCGTCGGACGGTTGGTGGCGGACATGATGCAGACCCACGGCAAGCCCTATGTCATGATCGATTCGAACCCTGATCTGGTCGAGGTGGCCCAGCGTGAGGGTTACCGCGCGACCTTTGGCGATGCCGCGCGGCGCGGCACGCTGGCACGGCTCGGGGTAGAAGATGCGCCTGCGGTGGTGCTGACGATGGACGAGCCAGTGCTGGCGCAGCGCCTCGTCACCAAACTGCGCCAGAACTATCCCGATCTGCTGATCGTCGCCCGCGCGCGCGACACCGATCACGCCGCCGCGATGTACCGCGCCGGGGCCAGCCATGCGGTGCCCGAGACGTTGGAGGCATCGCTCCAGCTATCGGAGGCCGTGCTGGTCGACATCGGCGTGGCGATGGGTCCGGTCATCGCCTCGATCCACGCCAAGCGCGACGAATTCCGCGAACAGCTGGAGCGCGACGGGGGGCTGAGCGAGAAGCCTAGGCTTAAAAGTGCGACCCTGCGCGAGAGGGGGGCTTAGGGGCAGGTTTCGACATTCCGTTCAAGCGTCTTGAACCGGCTCCCATCCGACTGGCGCACCGTGATGGTCACATTGCCGCCCTTGCTGACGTGGCGGTCCTCGACCGTGCCCGCTTTGCCCTTGTGCGTGCCTGTAATTACCACGCAGCTATCGCCGTTCTGCATTCCCGCCTCCCTAGACCGCTGAGACCGTCGCCAGCACAGCCTTGACCGCCGCTAGCGCTTCTTCCGCCTTGCTGCCGTCCGGCCCGCCGCCTTGCGCCATGTCGGGCCGCCCGCCGCCGCCCTTGCCGCCGAGCGCCTCAACGCCTGCGCGCACCAAGACGACCGCGCTGAAGCGGGCCGTCAGATCGTCCGTGACGGCCGCAGCGATGCTCGCTTTGCCGTCATTGACGGTAATGTAGACCGCTATGCCAGAACCCATTTTCTGCTTCGACTGGTCAAGCAAGCTGCGCAATTCCTTGGGATCAAGTCCATCGAACACTCGGCCATCAAACTGAAAACCGTGAAGCGCCATCGCTTCAGAATTTTCTACAGCCATCCCGACCGGCAGCGCCACAGCACCGCCACCGCCGCCCAGCGCCAGCGCCTTCTTGGCCTCGGCCAGTTCCTTTTCGAGGCGCTTGCGCTCCTCCATCAG
>JAKFWB010000159.1 GCA_021732945.1 Porphyrobacter sp. | reverse complement strand
GCTGGGATCGACCACCGCACCTGTATCGCTGGCACTGAATTCGGCCTGGTCGCCAGCCATGACCTGGCTGGCTGGCGCTGCCACGATGGCGATGTGTCTGATTGCCATCCATGTGGTCGCCCAGATTGCGCAGTTGCGGCAGGAAAGCCCATTGTGAGCCGATTTTCAGGCCGCGACTGGTGGTTCATCGGCCTGCTAGGCACGATTTACGCGTTCAATTTCATCGACCGCATGATCATCGCCGTGGTCGGGGAGCCGATCAGGCAGGAATTCGGCCTGAGCGATTTCCAGCTTGGCATCATGGGCGGAGCGGCCTTTGCGCTGTTTTACGGCGGCATCGGCATACCGCTTGCGCGGCTGGCAGAGCGGGTCAACCGGATCGGCATCGTGGCAACCGCCACCGCGTTATGGTCCGTTATGACCATTCTTTCCGGTGCGGCGACCAGTTATATCCACTTGCTGCTGGCGCGCATGGGCGTGGGTGTGGGTGAGGCCGGATTTACGCCTCCGGTCGTCTCCCTGATTGCAGATCGTTTCCCTCCCGAACGGCGCGCCACGGTTTTCTCCATGATCGCTGTTGGCGTTTCCGTGGGCGGTGCCATCGGTGTGCTGGCCGGCGGCTGGATCGCACAAACCTATGGCTGGCGCTGGGCGTTCGTGGCGGCAGGGGCACCCGGCATCGGCCTGGCCCTGCTGCTGTGGCTGACCATCAGCGAACCTGTGCGCCTCAACGCTGGACAAACCGCACCGCCATTCGGTGCGGTGATTCGCCGGGTCGGAAAGTCTCGCGCCTTCGTGGCGTTTACTGTTGGCAGTGGCATGGTGGCGCTGGTCGGCTTTGGCCTGAACCTGTTCCTGATTCCACTGTTGGTGCGGCGGTTCGGTTTCGATCTTGCCGAAGCGGCTCTGACGTTTGCCTTCACCTTCAGCGCGGCCACCGCACTTGGCGGAGTGGTAGGCGGCCTCATTGCTGATCGCTTCGCATCTTTTGCACACCAACGTTATGGCTATTTCCCGATGGCGGCGACCATGCTGGCAATGCCCCTATTCCTCGCAGCAATCTATCAGGATGAATGGCAAGCAATGGCGGTGCTGCTGTTCGGCTCCACCTTTTGCCTGTATGCCTTTCTGCCAACCATCATGACGGTGACGCAAAGGCTGGTTGAACCGCGTATGCGCGCTACGGCTGCCGCTACGCATGCTTTCGGGCAAACCGCCTTTGGGCTCGGACTAGGCTCAGCCTTTTTAGGCTGGCTGAGCGACAATCTCGCAAGAAATCGCTATGGGGAAGATTATTTGCGCTCTTGTGTTGACCGGGCTGCAGGAGTGCAAACGCCTGAGTGCGTTGAAGCAGCGGGAACCGGCCTCCAACAGGGGCTGCTTATCCTAGGCATGTTCCTTACTTTTGCGATCGTATGCTATTTGCTGGCCGCAAGATCGATCGGCGGCGAAATTCGCGATATCGAAGGTGAAATTTAGTTCACAAGGTCAAGGTGGTGGCGGTGAGTCTTCAAAGTCCAAAAGATCGCATGCAAGAGCGAGTTGCATTGATAACCGGGGCGGCCGGCGGCTTGGGCTCTACTGTTGCTCGCCTGCTCGGCCACACGCACGTTCTTGTTCTTACAGACGGAAATCCCAAAAAACTTGAACAATTCACTTCTTCACTGAACCGAGAGGGATACAGGGCAACTGCAGTTCCGGGAGATCTTACTGATCCTGGACTGCATGGAATTCTTGCGGAGCATTGCCAAAAAACCGGGGTTTTGAGATCAATCGTGAATGCTGCTGGTGTTTCTCCAGCGCAAGCGGATTGGCAAACAATCGTCAATGTAAACACGGTTGCAGCCTCACATTTGGTAAGTACTATGGAACCACTTCTGACACCGGGATCTGCATGCGTGATGATCGCATCGGTCGCTGGTCATCTCGGTCCTGTAGATACGGAAATTGATGCGCTGCTAGATAATCCTCACAGGGCTGATTTGCTTGGCGCGCTGGAGCCACTTTTGAAGAAGCTGACGGCAATCCATGGAGGTACTCGCGAAGGGCATGCTTACTCGCTTTCAAAGAGAGCAGTCATCCGATTGTGCGAGTGCCAATCGCTGAATTGGGGCAAGAAGGGTGCCCGGATTATCTCGATATCACCAGGCGTGCTATCGACCGCCATGGGGCGCCTTGAAGCAAAGCGGGGCGATAGAGCGCAAGCGCTCATCAACAGTACTCCGGCCGCTCGATGGGGCAATGCCATGGATGTGGCGAAGGCTGCTGAATTTCTGCTTTCGGACGCAGCGAGCTATGTCACAGGCTGTGACTTTCGCGTCGATGGGGGAGCAGTTGCCGCCTTGCGTGGGCGAGCCTTTTAGAATCTGGTTCATTCGTCTCACATGTCCAGTGCTGTTCAGCGCCAATGGCAGATATCGGCGAATCAGAGCAGTTGGGGAGCGTGAAACATGAACGCAATTCATGATGTGGTGGTTGTAGGTGCAGGCCACAACGGGATGGCGGCCGCTGGATATCTGAGTCGTGCCGGGAAGAGCGTCGTGGTTGTCGAGCGGATGGCAAAGGTCGGCGGGATGACGAGTGCGGGATACATGATCCCCGAAGCGCCTGACTACCTGGTGACACCC
>JAKFWB010000066.1 GCA_021732945.1 Porphyrobacter sp. | reverse complement strand
CGTCTGGAGTCGGGATCCGCTTTCCAGTCCCTTCAAAATCGATGACGACCAGGCGGCCGATGTCAGCGAGATCTTTGATCGCAAGCGGTTGGTTTCCGATTTTCATGGCGCCCTTATGCCGCCGATCGAGGACGGATTCCACAATTCATTGCATACCAATCCCCAGCTAAATGCGGGGATTTCCGGCCCGATTTCCGCATCCTCGACAGCCATGTTGCTGCGCGCTAGATTTGGCCATTGTTTGGCAAGACAGGATTGAGACGAATGGCTACCGGAACTGTGAAATGGTTCAACTCGACCAAGGGTTACGGCTTCATCACGCCCGACACGGGCGGAAAGGACGTTTTCGTCCATATCAGCGCGGTTGAGCGCGCCGGAATGCGGGAACTGGTCGATGGCCAGAAGGTCAGCTACGAGCTCGAAGCGGACCGCAAGTCCGGCAAGGAGAGCGCCGTCAACCTGCGCTCGGCCTGATCGGCAGCCTCGTCCTGAAGGACCATTGCTATCGTGCTGCGCTACGCAGCACGATCAAAAACCGGGAGCCGGCTCAGCCGTCTCCATCTTTACCACGTCGGCAAACATTGGGCCTTACGTGTAGGCTGGGCCCGGGGTCCAGTTGATCGACAGTGACGCGCCCGTCAGGTCGACGAAAAGGCCGTCTTCCACGATTTCCGCGACCCTCATCCAGTTCGGGCCATGATCCAGGATTGGTGCGTCGATGACGCTGCCATCCTGAAACCGCGCGGTGACATGGTAGCCTGGGCAGCCATCTTCCGCATTGGCCTTTGCGACAAGTGCCTCGATTGCCGTTGATGGGGTCACTGGTTGCTCCTCTCGATGCCCGATCATATCCGCTCGCGATGAAAGTCACGCTCACGGAGCCGAGCTGCCCAGCGCCGGGTTGACCTGGGCAGCTCGGTTACCTCATCGGACGTTCAAGATGAACTCGCCGCTGCAGACCGTACCGCGACTGTCGCCCGCGCAGACCTTGTAGCCGCGCCAGCGACCCACAGTGGCCGTCGGGCTCACGGTCCCGGTGATGACGCCACCAGCGATGTAGGACAGGCCGGTCGGCAAAGTTCCCACCACGATGTCCCCATTCGTTCCGTCAACAGCGCCGGTAGACCTGAAGGTGGGGCTGACAGCCCAGGTCAACGTGCCCATGGCTCCGCTGACCCGCGGGGTCAGGGTGAAGGCCTGGCCTCTCGTCAGGTCGAGCATCAGTGGCTGGGTAACGACGAGCGGATCGGCGGCGCTGATCTCGAAGATGATCTCGTCTGTGCTGACGTTGGTCGCCGTAACGGTATCCCGCCCGGCTATCTTGTAGCCCCGGTAGCGACCGGGAGCCACGTTCTGCGCCAGCGTGCCAGTAATCGTCCCGCCATTGTAGGACATGCCAGTCGGCAGAGACGCACTGACAATTTCGCCCGTCCAGTTCTGCGACGTGGTTGCGTTGAACAGCGGAGCCGCCGCCCAGGTCATGGCGCCGATTGCGTTGGTGACGACCGGTGTGACCGTGACCGCTTCTCCCTGCTTGGCACTTACCACGGCAGGGGCGTTGATGATGAGCGGCGTCTTGGGCTTCACCAGAATGGCGAACTCCGGCGAGCACGCATTGCGTGCTGACTCGTCCGTTCCGCAGATCCGGTAACCGCGGTAGGTGCCCGGCGGTACCGCGTGCCCGACAGACCCCGAAATCCTGCCGGTGCTGGCGGTATAGCTCAGGCCCGTTGGCAACTGACCAATGAATGTGGTGATGCCGTCGGTCACGCCAGCTTGATTGATGCCGAGACTGGCGTTCCATGTCACGACGCCATAGGCGTTTGCAGCCGTCGCCTGGATTGCAACCGCCCCGCCTTGCTGAACCTCCGTCAGGACAGGCGCATCCACGACGAACGGCGCGGCTGGAGCGATCCTGAAGATGATCTCGTTGCTCGTTGCGGCGTAGGTCGCACCCTGGCTGTCTCGCGCGCTGATCTTGTAGCCGCGGAAGACACCAGAGACCGTCGGGCTGCCAGAGATGGTTCCTGTGGAGGCATCGAATGTCAGGCCCGTCGGCAGTGCTCCTTGGATCACCTCACCATTGGCAGCAGCACCAGCGGGAACGCTGTTGAAGGCCAACGTGAACGTCACCGCGCCGACTGCGTCGCGAACCACCGGTGTCATAGCAACCGATTCCCGGATCGAGGCATCGACATAGGTCGGGAGCTGGAGGGTCACAGGCGGACGATCAGTGATCGCAAACGGCACTTCAGCCGCACAAGCCGTGCCTGCCGCCGTCGGGGCGCAAACCTTGTAACCTCGCCAGTTCCCCGCCGCGCCAGGTTGGATCGACGTGGCCCGGAATCGCCCAGTGGCAGTGTCGAAGGTGATACCCCCCGGAAGGGATGACTGGGTGTAATCTCCCTGCTGGTTGAACGTCGTCGTGCTGATGTAAGTCAGCGCATAAGGTCCCGTGACCGCGACAGCGTTTTGCAAAGCAGGCGCTGCATCGAGCGCGCCATTGACCGTCCCTGTGATCGTTCCATTCGTCCCATAGATCAAAGCAGGTGCCTGCGAAGCCGACGCCGACCCCGCCAGAACGAACTGCTTCGACGTCACCGACATCGTCTGATTGCCGCCGTTGATG
>JAKFWB010000481.1 GCA_021732945.1 Porphyrobacter sp. | reverse complement strand
GTCAGCTTATCGAGGTTTCGCTCGATCAGGCCAGTATCGAGTTGTCCGTTTATGAATTCGGGAAGCTGCACAAGTCGGTAGAGAAAGCCAGCATTGGTCCGAAGCGGCGCGATGTGAGTTCGATAGAATGAGATTTTCATGGCCAGTAATGCCAGCCTTCGATCATCGCCAGTGACGATGATCTTTGCAATCATCGGGTCGTAATAGGGGGAGACTTCGTCGCCCTCAGTTACGCCGGAGTCGACACGCCACCTTTCAGGAAAGGTGAGATACTCCAACCGCCCCGTACTCGGCAAAAACCCGCGTCCCGGGTCCTCCGCATACAACCGCGCCTCGATCGCATGACCGTTGATCGACAGCTCGTCCTGCCGCTTGGGCAGCGGCTCGCCGCTTGCCACGCGCAATTGCCATTCGACCAGATCGACCCCGGTGATCTCCTCGGTGACGGGGTGTTCGACCTGAAGGCGGGTGTTCATCTCCATGAAGAAGATGCGGTCGGCGCGGAGGCCTTCGCTGGCGTCCGCGATGAATTCGATCGTGCCTGCGCCTTCGTAATCGACGGCCACCGCCGCGCGCACGGCGGCGGCGCAGATCGCTTCGCGGGTGGCGGCGTCCATGCCGGGGGCGGGGGCTTCCTCGATCACCTTCTGGTGGCGGCGCTGGAGCGAGCAGTCGCGTTCGAACAGGTGGACGACGTTGCCGTGGCTGTCGCCGAACACCTGCACCTCGATATGGCGGGGCGAGGTGATCCATTTTTCGAGCAGCACCTCGTCATTGCCGAAGCTGGCCTTGGCCTCGCGGCGGCAGGATTCGAGGCTCGCGGCGAAATCACTAGGGGCGTCGACCTTGCGCATCCCCTTGCCGCCGCCGCCTGCGACCGCCTTGATGAGGACGGGGTAGCCGATCGCCTCGGCTTCCGTGGTCAGCCGCTCCAGCGATTGATCCGCGCCGAGATAGCCGGGGGTGACCGGAACGCCCGCCTCGATCATGCGCGCCTTGGCCGCGTCCTTGAGGCCCATGGCGCGGATACTCGAAGGCTTGGGGCCGACCCAGATCAGCCCTGCGTCGAGCACGGCCTGCGCGAAGTCGGCGTTCTCGCTGAGGAACCCGTAGCCCGGATGGATCGCGTCTGCCCCGGTCTGCTTGGCCGCCGCGATGATCTTTGCGCCCACCAGATAGGATTCCGCAGCAGGCGAGGGGCCGATATGCACGCTCTCCTCCGCTTGGCGCACATGCAGCGCCTTGGCATCGGCATCGGAATAGACCGCGACCGTCGCCACGCCCATGGCGCGCGCGGTGCGTATGATCCGACAGGCAATTTCGCCGCGATTGGCGATCAGGAGTTTGGTGATCATGCGCCCGTGGTTACCCGCGCGCCAAGTGCCTGTCGAGATCGCGCAAGGGGTTCGCGCGGAGACCACGGAGGAAAGGAGGCCACGGAGAGGCCGCGCCCTGCCGCGCTAGCGGCCTTTGTGATTTCACGCGAAGACGCGAAGAGGGCGTACCCGACCTCGGAGTTGCACAACATCTTCGCGTCTTCGCGTGAACTATGTCGCGGCTTTGCCGCAAGGCGCCGCACCTCCGCGGTCTCCTTTCCTCCGTGGTCTCTGCGTGAACCAAAAAGGAGCGGGGCCCCGGATCAAGTCCGGGGCGGGCTGGATGGCCGATAATCCGCGATCCCCCAGTCGATCCCGCCCACGGGCATCTTCTCGCGGTTGATCACCGCCGAAAGGAACGCGCGCACGCCATACAGCGCCTTTTCGCCCCTCGGCACGTAGGTGCGGCTTGCCCATGCCTCAGGCCCGCGCGCCCTGACCTTGCGGCCAATCGCGCCATAGATGCGCGCGGCGGACAGCACCGCCCAGCGGCTGCGGAAGGGGAGTTTCGCCGCGCCGACCCGCGCGGCTGCCTCGTGTTTCTCCACCAGCGCCACCAGCCGCTTGGCCATCGCAGCGAGTTCCTTGCGATGGTGCGGTTTGGTGTGCTGGCCGGGCTCGATATCCTGTTCGACCAGCCAGATTTCGGGCAGGTAACACCGGCCCGCCGCATCATCCTCGACAATATCGCGCGCGATGTTCGATAGCTGGAAGGCCAGCCCCAGATCATTCGCGCGGTCGAGCGTCTCCTGATCCTTGGGGTCGACCCCCATCACCACCGCCATCATCACCCCGACCGCGCCCGCCACGTGGTAGCAATAGCGCAGCATGTCGGCCTCTGAGCGCGGCCGCCAGTCTTCGGCGTCGAGCTGGAAACCGGCGATCACGTCCTCCGCCATCGCGGGGGTGAGGCCGACTTCAGCAGCGACCACACCCAGCGCGTCGAACGCCGGATCGCCGGTCGGCTTGCCCTCGAAGGCGAGCGCTGTGAGCCGGCGGATCAGCGCGAGGCGACCAGCCAGATCGGACTGGTCACCCAGCACCCCGCCCATGTCCTGATTGTCGGCAATGTCGTCCGCCCGGCGGCACCAGGCGTATAGTAACCACGCACGCTCGCGGGTCGCATTGTCGAACAGCTGCGAAGCGGCGGAAAAGCTTTGCGATCCGCGCTTGATCGAAAGCCGCGCATGTTCGACCAGCGCGGCACGGCGTTCGGGGGAGAATGCGCTCAAGCCCCCTCTCCTTCAGGGGAG
>JAKFWB010000145.1 GCA_021732945.1 Porphyrobacter sp. | reverse complement strand
AGACTGCGCCCGATTGACCTGCCTTGGAAGACTGGACGGTGAACTGCGTCTTGGCATCGGGGGAGCACTTGTCTCCCACCACGATGTTCAACGGCATGCCGTCAAATCCTGCGAACCAGCTGCCATTGCCGGGCGTCTTGCCCAGCGCATCGATCCGCTCCACGCCGTTCTCGTCAAGGCGGGCAAGCAGCGCGTCTTCATCTTCGGGGTAAATGCCGAAGCTGATGTAGCGCAGTTGCTTCACCGGCCCTTCGACAATACGGCCCCAGCAGTGGTCGTTGCCGAAGGTGTAAAGTTCCAGCCCTTCTGCCGTGTCACGCACGTCCAGTCCGAACGTTTCGTAAAAGTCCCTGGCCTTGGCGAGATCGGGAACCTGCAGGCTAAAATGATCGATCGAGTGGACGCCCAGGGCGCCAGCGCGTTTCTGCGGCATGTCTCTCTCCCTTGCAGCAGTGGTCCGTTATTCAGCCACCACGGTGTTTTTCAGCAAGCCGATGCCTTCGATTTCGACTTCGCAGACATCGCCGGCCTTCATCCACACCTGCGGATCGCGCGCCACGCCCACGCCGCCCGGCGTGCCCATCACGATCACGTCGCCGGCTTCTAGCGTCATGAAAGTGGACAGCAGGTGGATGGTGTTGGCGACGGTGAAGATCAGGTTGCCGGTATTGGAGGACTGCATGACCTCGCCGTTCACCCGGCATTCGATCTTCAGACCGGCAGCACCGGCGGGCACTTCATCCGGGGTGACAAGCCATGGGCCGAAGGCGCCGGTATCATCGAAGTTCTTGCCCGCAGTCCACTGCGGCGTGCGCAGCTGGTAATCGCGGATGGAGGCATCGTTGAACACCGAATAGCCGGCCACGTGATCGAGCGCGTCAGCCTCGGCGATATTCTTGCCGCCCTTGGAAAGAACGACGACAAGCTCCGCCTCCCAGTCAAGCTGCTCGGATACCTTGGGCAGAATGATCGGTGCGCCATGGCCGATGAGGCTGGATGCGAAACGACCGAACAGCACAGGAAATTCCGGTATGCCGAGGCCGGACTCTTCCGCGTGGTCGCGGTAATTAAGGCCAAGGCAGATGATCTTGGGCGGCTTTGCAACCGGCGGCAGGAACGTCAACGATGCATCGTCGACCGTATCGCCGGCGGCCGCGGTAGCACCGGCAGCGGCCATCTTGCCGCCCGCAACCTGCGCATCCAGATCGGCCAGGTCGGCGTCCCAGACGACCTTGGTTTCGCCATCAATCTTGGCCGCGAGGCCGGTTTTTCCGTCTTTGCTTACCCGTGCAAGGCGCATGTCATTCTCCGATCGTGTGTTACTTGCTGGCCGTCTGGCCGGTTCCGCCACCGGTGGCGGGCATAAGGTTGCTGCTCATCCCGCCGTCGACGAGGATATCGACTCCGGAAATATGGCCCGCTTCCGGCCCGAGCAGGAAGATGATGGCATTGGCCACGTCCTCGGCCATGCCCAGCTTGCCCAGCGGGATCATCGATTCCCGCTGGGCCCTGAGGTCCGGATCGTCGTATCCGGCCTGGGTCATGGGCGTATAGGTTGGTCCGGGCGAAACGGTGTTGCAGCGAATTCCGTCCGGCCCCCATTCCAGCGCGCACTGGCGCATCAGCATCAGCAATGCGGCCTTGCTGGAAGAATAGAAGCCAAGCCCCGGAGTGGGCTGCGTGGCGGACATCGATGCCGTTGCAACAAATGCTCCGCGTGACTTTGCGAGATGCGCGTGGGCAGCCTGGCCAAGCAGCCAGGTTGCACGGGTGTTGATCGCATAGACCCGGTCGAACTGGTCGACGGTCTGCTCCACCAGCGGCGCGCTGGAAATGATCCCGGCGTTGCTGACAACACCATCGATACCGCCCATGTGATCCACCGCGGACGCAACGATATCGCGCCCGCAATCGACGGAGGACAGATCGCCGACATGCGCACGCGCGCCCGCACCGATCGCTGCAGCAACGGCGTTCACGCCTTCCTCGTCCCGGTCGCTCAGCAGCATCTGGTGCGGTTGGTCCTGCGCGGCCAGCAATTCTGCCACCGCCCGGCCAATGCCGCTGGCCGCTCCTGTAATCACCACGCGCATGCAAAATTCCTCATTCCGAAATCCCCAGTTCGGCCATCAATTGCTGGCGCAACTTGAACTTCTGGATCTTGGACGCCGACATTGGCCAGTCGTCAACATAGCGGATATGTCGCGGTACCTTGAAGGAAGCGATCCTTTCCTTGGCAAAGGCGATCAGCTCCGATTCATCGGGGCGCATGCCGTTCGCCAGCTTGACGAAGGCAGCGGGCACTTCCGCCAGCCGTTCATCAGGGATCCCGATCACTTGTGACAATTCGACCGCTTCGTGAGTGTCCAGAATGGCCTCGACTTCGGCAGCGGCAACATTCTCGCCACCGACCTTCAGCATATCCTTGAAACGGCCATGGAACTGCATGTGGCCATCAGCATCGATCGAGCCAATATCACCGCTGCGATACCAGCCATCCGCGTCTATCACTTCTGCCGTTTTCGCCGGATCACGGTGGTAGGCATCGAGCATGTTGTAGCCCTTTATCAGCACTTCCCCGCGTTCACCCGTCGGCACATCCTGCCCGGTTTCTGTATCCACGATGCGCACCGA
>JAKFWB010000451.1 GCA_021732945.1 Porphyrobacter sp. | reverse complement strand
GCCAAAAGGTCTGGCGCGTCGCCGACGCTTACGGACGGCATGAAGCGGCACACGGCAACCACCTTTCACCCATGCGGCTGCTCTACCGAGCCGCCGGAAGCATGGAGTTTGTGCGAACGCATTGGTAACCGCGATCGCGCGTGGTTTCAGCACTGTTGATGTGGGCTGCCGCGCTGGAGCGTTATCTTGCGGGCAAGCTGCTGGGGTCACGCCGCCCGCACCTGCGCCAATTGGGTGAGGGATACCGCCACGTCGCCTTGCGACCGCAGCTGTGGATGTCAGGGTATCACCCCACACGCGGGTTGATGGCGCGGCTCGCTGATAGCCCGATCAAGGACTAGCACAGTGTCAGACCAAGTCCCCGCGGCGCATTTCGTGCTCACCCGGTTCAATATTGCCAGCCCGGGCCGCGAAGCGCCGATCCGCAATGCCCCCGGCTGGTTGGCCCGCCGCTTTGACCTGTTCGAAGCCTTTTGCCTGCCCAGTATGGCCGCACAGGCACCGGGCACTTTCCGCTGGCTGATCTATTTCGATGAGCAAACCCCGACCGAGTTTCGCACCCGGATTGCCGCAGCGCAGGCCATCGTGCCGTTCGATGCGATCTTTGTCGGGCCGTTTCGTGCCGGCCTCGCCGCGCTCGATGTCGCCGCACGGCTTGAGCGCAAGGGCGGGCGGCTGATCACCACCCGGCTCGACAATGATGACGCGGTCTCCAGCGATTTCCTTGCCCGCGTGAAGGCTGAGGCCGCAGGGTTCCCTGACGGGACGATCATCAATTTCCGCGAAGGCATCGCCTTGCAGAAGGGGCGCCTCTATTCGGCCGCTGACGCAAGCAACCCGTTCAGCTCTCTGGTGGAACAAGCCGACAGCGCAGTAACGATCTGGGCCGCCCCGCATACCGAGTTGGCCGAGCGCTTCCCGTTACGACAGGTCGTCACCGATCCGTGCTGGTTGCAGGTCGTGCATGGCGAAAATGTCGCGAACCGGATCAAGGGCCGGCGGCTCGCGGACAAAACGGTGCTGGCGCTTTTCAACCTGAGTCCGGCGGTGCGGATTGCGCCAACCGGATACCTGGCGCTTGGGCTGGATCGCATGCTGCTTTATCCCGCCCGCAGGCTGCGCGAGTTGGCGATACGTGGAGCAAAGCGCGCTTTACGTCGAGGCTAAAGCGCTTTGCGTCACCGTGGGATCATATGCGGCGGCGCCGGAATTGCCCCAGCCGGTGCGGAATAACGGGCGTACCGGCCGGGCGCTGCGCCACGGGCAAGACTATAACCAATGCTGACCGCCATCCCCAGCATCATATGATACCACACCTGTGTCGACAGCCAGATCGATACTGAAACGATCCCAAGCGCAAACACCGCCAAGGCCATCACCAACCCGCGAATGGCCATCTTGTCGACATAGGCTTCGCGCATCGATCTTCGGTTGAGCGCCAGAAGCGCGAGAATGGTTGTGATCGCCAGTGTGATCGGCGGCACCAACCCGTATTGGATGGCGAGCAGCAGCCAATAGTGATCGATCGATCCGCTAAACATCCACACGGGACGCTCCCACTCGGCATAGCCGATACCGAACCACGGGTTCTTCTGGACATTGAGCGTGCCGTACCGCCAGATCAGCACCCGATTGAACGCGCTGAAGCTGTTGAGCGATGCATAGCGCATGATCAGGTTGAACGAGCCCGACTTGGTGCCGAACTCGAGCGCGAATATCACAATGGCGCTGAGAATGAAAAACATCCGCCACGAAAAATTTGCGTAGCGCTTGCTCAGCCAGTTGTAACTGATCAGCATCATGCTGATCGTTATCGCCAGCAAGGCGGCCGAACTGACGGTGAAGAAGCTCAGGAACGTGGTGACGATTCCCAGCACCCTCGGCCAACCGCGCAAGCCTGCCAGCCAATAGAGCGGCAGGAAGCTGGCGAAGAAGATGCCGGCCAAAATGGGGTGCGGGAAAGGGCCGCGCGAACGCATGAGGCCGAGCCGTTCATCGATAGGATAATATCCCCGCATCCCCAGCAGGTCGCCAACAAAGGGCTGCAAAAGATGCCGATGCAGCACAGATTCCAGCGTCACTACCGCCGCCATCACGGCAAGGCCCGGCAACATCAGGAGAAGAAACAGCCGCAGGTCGCGCAGTGAACGAAAGGCCGCGCGGGCGAAGAAATAGGCCAGCCCGATATCAGCTGTCATCGCCACAGACGAGGTGAAGAAATCAACGAATTCAGTTGTCACGTAGAGTGCCAACCAGATCCAGGCGGTGCCGAACAGCATCAGAAAATCGGGCAGAACCCAGTTCCACCGGCCGCGCAGGTTGGTGCTCAGCACGAACAGCGATGCAGCAAGCAGGAAGAACCGGTAAGGCGGGATCACCGAACCAAAGATCGTCACGTTGAGCTGCGGCGGCAGCAGCATGACGTAACCCAGCGCCACGGCCAGATAGACAAACCGATCATCCTGCCTCACGCGGCCATGCGCTGGCATAGCCTAATAGGCTGTTCGGGATTGGGTAATTGTCGCCATCGCCACGGCCAATAAACTGAATTGCCCCATGCGGCAAAGGCTCAATCGAGCCGCCACGCGGGGCCTGAAGTCAATCGCCTTGCGGGCCAATCACGCGCTGACTGACAAT
>JAKFWB010000566.1 GCA_021732945.1 Porphyrobacter sp. | reverse complement strand
GCGCCGTGGGATCATAGGTCGCCCCGCTCAGCAGAATTTCATCCGCCCCGGTTCGGGCGACGAAGGCCGCGATTCCCTCCCGCACCTGCGCGGGCGTGCCGACGGCGGCCGCCTGCCCGATATGCGCGAGCATCGCCTGCGCCGAAGGCGGCAGAGTGTCGGTGTAATCGGCAATCGGCGGCGGCAGCTTGCCCGGCTGGCCGGTGCGCAACCGCACGAAGCTTTGCTGCTGGCTCGAGGCGAGCAGCCGCGCCTCCGCCTCGGTATCAGCAGCGAAGACATTCATCGCCACCATCACATGGGGCCGCGCGAGCGCGTCGGACGGCTGAAAATCGCGGCGGTACACCGCCAGCGCCGCGTCCAGATGATCGGGCGCGAAGTGCGCGGCGAAAGCATAGGGCAGGCCGAGCTTCGCAGCGAGCTGCGCACCGAACAGGCTCGATCCCAGCATCCACAATTCCGGACGCGCGCCAAAGCCGGGGGTGGCCTTGATCGGCAGGTCGATATCGCCGGTCAGCAAGGCGCGCAGCTCGACCACATCCTGCGGGAAATATTCTGCCGCCTGATGCAGGTTCTTGCGCAAGGCGCGCTGCAATTCCGGCCCGGCCCCCGGCGCGCGGCCCAGCCCCAGGTCGATCCGCCCGGGGAACAGCGCGTCCAATGTGCCGAATTGCTCGGCAATTTGGAACGGGGTGTGGTTGGGCAGCATGATCCCGCCCGATCCGATCCGGATGCGGCTGGTGGCATTGCCGAGATGGGCGAGCACGACCGACGTCGCCCCGCCCGCAATCCCGTCCATCGCGTGATGTTCGGCCACCCAGAAGCGGTCGCAGCCCAAGGCCTCGGCCGCGCGGGCGAGGGTGGTGGCATCGGCGAAGGCCTCTGACAACGTGCCGCCTTCGCGCACCGGCACCAGATCGAGCACGGACAAACGGGTCATGCAGGCGGCTCCTCAGCGGCTGTCGGCGCGGGGGCAGTCTCCGCCGCTTCGCCAAGCTGTGCAAGATAATCCTTGGCGACGACAGCCGCCGCACTCTCTGGCGCGAGCGCGATCACCGATTGCCAGCTTTGCCGCGCCGCATCGTCACGCCCCGCCAGCACGGCGATCACCCCGGCTTCGAGCCCAATCTCGGGGTTACCGGTCGCAAGGGATGCTGCGCGTTCGATCGCCACCTGCGCCTCGGGAAGCTGGCCCAGGCGGCGCAGCAAGGTCGCTTTGAGCAGCCAGGCTTCGATGCTTTCGGGCGTGAGCATGGTCGCCGCTTCGAGGGCGCCCAGCGCTTGTTCGCCGCGCCCCAGCGTCACCAGCGCACGGGCACGGTCAATCGCGGCCAGGGCTTCGAGCGGGGCCGAGCCTGCGCTGCGCGCCGTGCTCTCGGCATCAGTCAGCAAGGCGAGCGCGCCTTCTGCGTCCCCGCCTCCCAGCGCAGCGTTGCCCGCCAGCGCCGCAAAGCGCGCCCGGGCGCGGGTCTCATCCGACGGTGTCTCGTCCCGCGCGGCGATAAAGGCGGTGCGGGCATCGTCCCACAGGCCCAGCTCGCTCGACGCCAAGCCAAGGCAGTGGTTGGCGAGCACCCGGTCGGTGCCCTTGGTTTAGGTCCGGCGGATCTGCGCCATGGTGTGCGCGCGCGCCGGGTCTTCGGCGAGCTGATCGAAACAGCTTTCGAGCCAGGCGCTTTCGAGGCCCGGCTCGCTCGCCGAAGTCTCGGGGCGCGGCGGACGGTCGCGCACCAGATCATCCCCCGCGATCGCACCGCCCAGCGGATTGGGGCCAACCTGAAGCAGCAGGGCAAGAAGCAGGGACAATGGGCGAGCCTATCGGTAAAATTCGGCCACAATGGCCTTGAGGGCGGCGATGTCGCTGGGGCGCGACAGGCGGTGATCGCCGTCTTCTATCAGCGTCACCTGAACATCGTCCGACCGCAGCGCGGATTTGAGCCGCAAGCTGATCTCCCACGGCACGTCACCATCCGCCTTGCCGTGCAGCAGCCGCACCGGGCAGGTGAGATCGATCATGCTCTCGAGCCGCAGATGGCACTCGGCGTCGGCAAAGAAGCCGGGGTGCGTGGGCGTTGGCTCGGAGCCGTAGGGGTTGGGTTCGTAAATCGTTTCACCCGCTGCCAGTTGCGCGCGTTGTTCCTCGCTGTAACCCCAGCGGGTGAAATCGGGCGCGGGGGCGATGCCGATCAGGCCTGCAATCCGGTGCTTCAGGTGTTCAGCCGCCAATAGCATCAGCCACCCGCCCATTGATGATCCCACCAGTAGCACCGGTTCACTGACATAGCTCGCGACCAGCGCCAGCACCTCGTCCCGCCAGCGGCTCAGCATCCCGTCAGCAAAGGTGCCCGCGCTCTGTCCGCAGCCCGAATAGTCGAGCAGCAGGCAGGCGCGGCCCTGCGCTTCAGCCTCCGCAAACAGCGCGGTCGCCTTGCTGCCGCTCATGTCGGACATGTAGCCGGGCAGGAAGACGAGGCAGGGGCCGGTTCCATGGATGTAGCGGAAGGCGATCCGGCGGCCGTCGTAAAGGGTGTGATGCAGATAATCGCTCATGCCCGCTGCCATGCCTTGCGCGGTGGGCTTTGCGCAAGCATTGTCACGCAAGCGCAACCGGACGGGAATAGACGCGACCCTATGCTCAAAACTGACACCAC
>JAKFWB010000565.1 GCA_021732945.1 Porphyrobacter sp. | reverse complement strand
GGAGGGGTGGTGAACACCAAGGTCGCCCGCGTGCCTGACCGGTTGCCCGACAATACAGTCACCGGCAGGGCCTCTGCCAGCTTTGCCTCGGCTGCTGACGAGGTGGTGCTCGGCGCGGCGCTCGATGGCGGCGGGGGACAGTTTGCCTGGCACCTTGATGGCCACTGGCTCGATACGAGTGATCTCGAAATCGGCGGCTTTGTATTGAGCGACGAGCAGCGCACCCTCGCCCTTGCCTCAGACGATCCGGAGATCAGAGCGCTCGCCGACCTCAATGGTCGCCTGCCCACCAGCGCGGCTGCGACCTGGGACATTGCTGGCGGGGTCGCTCTGGTAACCGACACTGCCCATTTCGGCGTCGCAGTCAGCCATTCCGAAAGTCGCTACGGGTTGCCGACCCGCTTTTCGTTCGATCCCGCAGCGCCAGTGCCAAACACGCTGATTGACCTTGAGCAAACGCGCGTTGATTTTCGCTCCGAAATCGGGATCGGCAGCGACTGGGTCGATCTGGTCCGGGTACGATTCGGCTGGGCTGATTATGCCCATGACGAAGTGCTCGACACCGGCGAACTGAGCGCGACATTTGTCAACGAAGCCTTCGAGGCACGCGCAGAAGTTGTCGGGGCTGAGCGCGGCATTTGGCGGGCCACGACCGGACTGCAATTCGGCTTTCGCGACTTCAGCGTCCGCGCCGCTGCGCCGCTGCTTCCGCCCACTGACACTAGCCAGTTTGCAGTCTTTTCGCTGCACGAGATCAACCTCGCGCCACTGCGGATTGAGGCCGCCTTGCGATGGGAGACCACCGCGATCGAAGCGCGGAACGATCTGGCGCTTGGCAATCCCGCCGCAGAGCGAGACTATTCCGGCCTTTCTGGTTCCGCCGGAGCGAGCTACACAGTCGCGCCCGGCTGGGTGATTGCAGGCAGCGGCTTCTTCTCCACTCGCGCACCAGTGGTCGAGGAATTGTTCACGCAGGGGACCGATCCGGGAACGCAGGGCGTCCTGCTCGGCAATGCGGATCTCGGCGAGGAGACCGCTTGGGGGCTGGAAGGGGTGCTCCGCGCTTTCGGGCTGAAATGGAGCCTTGAAGCCTCGGCCTATTTCAACCGCTTTCCTGACTATATCTTCGCCGCCGAAACGGGCGAGGTTATTGCCGGCCTGCCAGTGTTCCAGTTCCGGTCAGACCAGGCTGAGTATTACGGCTTCGAGGTGCAGGGAAAGATCGATCTGTTCGACCTAGGCAGCGCCACAATCGCGGCCGATGCATTGCTCGACTATACCCGCGCCACGCTCGCTGATGGCACGGCCGTTCCGCGCATCCCACCACTCCGGGCACTTGGCGGACTGAGCGCGCGGAACCATGGATTTGATGCGCGGATGGAAGTGGAATGGGCCCGGCAGGTAACACGCTTGAGCGATTTCGAGACCCCGACGGACGGTTATGTCAGCGCCAACCTATCGATTGATTGGCGGCCATTTGGTGACCGGCCAGACCTGGCGCTAGGGTTGACTGCCCAGAACCTGTTCGACGACACGATCCGCCGCCACGCCAGTTTCCTCAAGGATTTCGCCCCCGTCGCCGGGCGGGATATCCGCCTCCGTGCGCGCTTTGCATTCTGAACACACAGCATTGGCACCCCCACCCTCGCTGCGCCAGTTGCGGATCCGTTGAAGGGATCGGACGACCGCAAACTAGCAGGCCTTGCGCAAAACGCGTTGACCTTTTCATTAACCGTACCGCGCTATCAAGGTTGCAGTTCAATCACGCAATCGCTCGGCGGCTCGGGACACAGCGCATATGAAATTCATCAAGCTGGAATCACGCGGGGGCAATTACCTCGTGGTGGCCGAGAACGTCGCGTGGCTGCGCACGGGCGAGAATGGCCAGACCAGTGTCGGCATCATCGGCGGCCAGCCCCTGCTGGTGGTCGGCACGATTGAGGAAGTCGCGGCGAAGATTCTTGCGGGCTCCGCTCCGGAAGAGCTGCCTGCGGCAGAGGTACTGCCGCCCCCCGCTGTAGTCATACCTGCCACTGTACCCCCTGCGGCCCCGGTCACCGTTGAACCCGCGGCACCTGCACCTGTCATTCCTGAGCTCATCGCCGATGCACCCTCTGTTGGGACACAGGTGGAGCCCGCAAAGAGTGCGCAGCCCGAACCCTTGGTGGAACCGCAGCGGCCGGCGGAGGCCGGACCCAAGGCCGAACGTCGTCCTCAGCCAACGTCAACCGAGCGCCCTCGCCCCGTCCCAGCTCATTCGATGAGCCTTTCAGAGCGTGTGGCGCGCGCAGCCGCTCCCAAAGTACGTGCTGGCACCCAGCGATTTATGGGCATGTCAGAATAGCGAACAAACGCCGGCGGGCCGCCATGCGCAAACATGGTGGCCCGACCTTGCATTCAGTCAGTCAACTTCGTCCGGACATCAGGCCGCTGTGGCGAAAGCTTCTGCCGGAAGCTTCATCATATATTCGCTGCCCGCTTCAAGCTTGCGGCGCAGCGCACCGGCATCGGGCAAGAACCGCTCGGCGTAGTAATTGGCCGAGACCAGCTTGGCCTCATAGAACGCCTTGTCTTCGGGCGCTCCGGCCAGCTTGTCGAGCGCCACCTTGGCCATCCTCAGCCAGAAGAAGCCGAGCGTCACGATACCCATG
>JAKFWB010000491.1 GCA_021732945.1 Porphyrobacter sp. | reverse complement strand
CGAATTCAAGATTGAACTTCTGGCCGAGTTCGTCCTGCCACTGCTCGACCAGGCCGCCCGGCGCGACAACGAGGCATCGCTCCAGATCGCTACGGGCGATCAGTTCCTTCATCAATAGCCCGGCCATAATCGTCTTGCCGGCGCCGGGATCGTCGGCAAGGAGGAAGCGAAGCGGCTGCCGCGGCAGCATCTCGCCATAAACGGCAGAGATCTGGTGCGGCAGCGGGTCGACCAGGCTGGTGTGGATGGCGAGATACGGATCGAAATAGTGCGCCAACTTGATGCGGTTGGCTTCCGTCACCAGACGCAGCAACGCACCGTCCGCGTCGAACGACCAGGGCCGGCCGTTCTGTTCGATCTCCAGACGGTGCTCGTCGTCGCGATAAAGAACCGCCTCCGCCACCGCGCCGTTGTGATCGCGGAAGACGACGCTGACCGCCTGATCGCCGATCCAATCGACCGAAATGACATGCACGGCCTGTGCCGAGGCAACGCCTCGCACGGATGCGCCGTTCTTTATCTCTTCAAGCCTTGCCCCCATCAGTCAGCGCCTCCCGATTCGTTCATAGCTGAAACTCCGCCTTCTCAAGTGCGGCTTCAGTTTCCTTGCGGTTTATTGTCACAATATGCTGGGTATGGGCGCTCTGCTTTGCAGCGTCACCAAGCAAACCAAGACGCTTCAAAACATAGAAGAGCATTGCATAACGAACCGTCAGCACGCCGTTACCGTAATCGAGCCCATAATCCTTGGCGACGACCTTCTTCTGGCTTGCGGTGAGCGCTGGATGCGGACCTATGATAACGTCGAAATAGTTGTTCCAGAGCCAATCCCGCTCGCCGGGCTCGCCCGGCTCACCCTTCGCACCTACCTCCAGAATGCGCGGCAGCAGGAAATCCTTGAACTTGTGTTCGAGGTGGCAATAGGCCCGGACATGCCAACGGAAGCCATCGTAGCCGAAGGCATGAGGGGTGATGCGCCGCCAGATAGGGTCCGGCCGCGCCTTGTTCATCGACTGATAGAAGATCTCGACGGAGTGCCCCTCACGGCTCGCGTCGAGCATCTTGCGCAGAACCTCTATGTCGATGTCTCGCCTGGGAGTCAGTGCGACGTCGGCGCTGGGGAGCGCGGCGATCCAGGAATCATGAGATGGCACAGCGCCTTCAGCGACCGAACGAAGCTGCGCGAGATAGACGTAAGGGTCGGGATCGAGAAAGCGCAGCATGAACTTCTCGGCCGCGACGTAGCGCTTGGCGCGCGTGTCATATTCCATGTTCCCTGGCGCCCGCTCTTGGTAGAGCGTCAGATCCTTCGACGCCTGCGGAACCGACACACCAAACACCTCCACGAGGTCGGCGCGGTTGATCGAGCCCTCCCAGAACAGCCGGAACTCGATGAATTCGAGTCGGCGCTCCACCCCCCATTTCAGCGCCGTTGCAGCCTCTGCCATTGCTTCCCGTTTCGTAAGTGAGGATAAAAACTATATGGACACCACGATGAAGTGCGTGTAATTATTATTCCCATTAAGGGCGCCCGTCAATGGGCGATTGGACATGGGCGGGGCAAGTCATGCAGCGGCACAACTCGAAACGCGAGATGACCGGCCAACCGACAGTGGTCCCAGCGATAACTCCGCGCCCGGGCAATACAGCAACCGGAAGGAGAGCGGCCATGACCATCCCGAGTCGATCCACGCTGGTCATTCATGGCCGCCTCGCCATGCGGGAAAGCCGGCTGGCGGCGGCCCGGAACGCGCGTCACGGACTGCAGGTCATGTCCTTCGAGCAGGCGGTCGTCCGGCTGGCCGGCGGCTTCGCCCTACCGATTGACTACGAGAACCTGCGCGCGGCCATTCAGGCGGCCTTGCCGGCGACCCAGATGGGAGAACTGGAGAGCATCAAAATCCTCCCCGGCATGATCGACGCGGCAGTCGATACGCTCCGCAAAGCCTGGCGCGCGGGCATCAACCTTGCCGCACACGCGGCCGCTCATCCCCGACTCGCCGCGATTGCGCGCCTCGAAACGGCCGTCCTCGATCAGCTTCCGCCCGGCATGATGCGGCCTCTCGACATCGTCACTGCCGCGATCGCCCGCATCGGTCACGCACCGACCGTCCTCGGCCCGATTGAGATCGTCGGCCTTACCGAACTCTCGCCCTGCTGGAGGCCGCTGCTCGCAGCCCTCACCGCACATATCCCCGTGCAGTGGACGGCCGGCCCAAGGAGCGTCCCCACATGGCTCGAAAGCACGGGCGTCACCATATCGCGCTCGCCGGCACACACGCCGGAAATTCGCGCCGTGAGCGCCGCAACGGCCTATCACGAGGCCATCGAGGCGATGCGCTGGGTGCGAAGCCTCCTCGCCTCGGGCGTATCGCCTTCGGAAATCGCCCTCGCGACCGCGTCGCCCGCAGATTATGATGATCACTTCCTCGCCCTGCGCGCCGACGCCAATATCGACCTGCACTTCGTTCATGGCGTCCGAACCGTCGCCACGCGCGAGGGCCAGGCGGCCGCAGCGCTGGCCGACATCGTCGTTCGCGGCCTGTCGCAATCGCGCCTGCGCCGCCTCGCGGCGCTGTGCCGGGACGGCGGGCCTTTCGAGGCCCTGCCCGAAGGCTGGTTGCGCGTCCTGCCGACAGACGCTCCTCTCTC
>JAKFWB010000136.1 GCA_021732945.1 Porphyrobacter sp. | reverse complement strand
GTGACAATACGCCTTCGGCCAAGTCGGACGGGCGCTGCGTGATCAGGCCAAGGCTGATCCCGTATTTGCGCCCTTCCTTGGCGATCCGGCTGAGGATCTTGCCGACCGATGATCAATCGGCGTTCTTCTCGTTGGGCACATAACGGTGCGCTTCTTCGCACACCAGCAGCACCGGACGGTTCTTTTCCTCGCGTCCCCAGATGGCGAAATCGAACACCAACCGGCTGAGCACCGCCACCACGGTCGAGGTGATGTCTGATGGCACGCCCGAAACGTCGATGATCGAGATCGGCTTGCCATTGCCGGGCATGCGGAACACCTTGCCGATGAAGTCAGCCATGGTGTCGCCCACCAGCATCCCTGAGAACATGAACTGGTAGCGCGGATCGGCCTTGATCTCGTCCAGCTTGCCCTTGATCCGCATGAACGGCGCGGATGAGGTCGCCTTGTCGAGCTTACCCATCTCGTCCTGAATGATGTTGCCAAGGTCGGACAGCAAATAGGGGATCGGCGAATCCACCGTGATCTTGCCCATCGTCTGCGCCAGCCGGTTTTTCGTCCGCGCGCCGAGCAGGCATTTGGCGAGAATGTCGGCATCCACCTGCCGGTCATTGCCACTGCCGGTCAGCAGCACTTCGCAATGCTCTTCGAAGTTCATCAGCCAGTAGGGCATTTGCAGGTTGGAGACGTCAAGGATTTGCCCGGTCTGACGGAACGCGGCGGAATATTCGCCGTGCGGATCGATCATCACGATATGGCCCTTGGGCGCGGCTTCGCAGATGCGGTGCAGGATCAACGCGGCGCTGGTCGACTTGCCGGTGCCGGTCGAACCCAGCAGCGCGAAGTG
The DNA here is from genome assembly GCA_021732945.1 of Porphyrobacter sp. GTDB lineage: Bacteria > Pseudomonadota > Alphaproteobacteria > Sphingomonadales > Sphingomonadaceae > Erythrobacter. Next base: position 1,809 of record JAKFWB010000136.1, on the reverse strand, counting down.
CTTGCCCAACATGGCATCGATATAGAGGCCCGCGCGGATATCCTTGGTCGGGAACACCCGGCCGATGGAGATGCTGGCACGGCCATCGCTAGCGTAGATTTGCTCAAGATCCTGAGTCGTCGTCGGATAGATCAGCGAGCCGGGAATGGGATAGCGCGTTACCCCGCGCTTGAACGCGTTGATGCGGCCGGTCAGCTTTTCTTCGCCGCCTTCACCCAGAAAATCGATATGGGCGATGATCCCGCCCTCGGTCCGGCGGTCCTTGCGCTGATCGCGAACGCTGGCGAGCAGCCATGCGTCGCCCACGCGGATCTTGATCTGGCTTCCGACCTGCCCGGCCAGCGCTATCGAAGGATCGGTATCCTCCATGCATTCATTAAGGCGCTGCAAATCCAGCGCGATTTGCGATCCTGACCCGGAAACCTCCAGCACCACCCCGATTGGCAGCCGACCATTATCGTAACCGTCAGCCACAGCCGCGGCATATTCTGCTTCGCCGCCCGGATTGGGGCCGGTGAAGCGTTCGAAATCATGCCTGGTGTGATCGGTCATTCGCGCCTTCCCTGCGCCAGATGGGTCTGACGAGACGGGATAGGGAAGGTTAGGTTAAAATCGGGTCAACAAATGCCGCAAAACCATCTCAGCTACGGGCAAACAGCCGCCCGGCCAGCCACCCCATGCCAAGCGAAAGCGCTATCGCGCCAAGGCCATAGAGGAACGACCAGCGTTGCGCGGCGGTGACCACCTGGCCTTCCAGCCCGGCCTTCACCACTTCGATCCGTGCCGTCGCACTGGCCAACACCCGTCCACGCGCAATCGCGAAGGTTTCGGCGGTGTAGCGCCCGGTGGTGACGTTGGAAGGCAGGTTGATGCGCGCCTGATACAGCACCTTTTCGCTGATCTGCACGCCGCCGGGGTTCTCTTGATAAAGCCCCTGCTTGCGCCGCAATTCGACCAGGCCTTGCGCAAAACGCGCCTGTACTTCCGGCTCGATCTGTCCCGAAGGGCTGAGCTGGATAAAATCGGTGCCGAGTTCATAGATCGTCGCGGTCCGTTCATCCACGATCTCCGCGATCGGACGCGAAGAAGCGACGGCGAAGAATGACGGAGCGGACCGGAAATCACTGAGGCCCGCATTGGCCCAGATGCCAGCAATCCGCTCCTTTTCACGGATGCGCACGGGTTCGGTCGGGCCTTTCAGCACCACGACGATATCATAATCGCCGGTGCGGCCCGCGCCTTCGGGATCGATCACCGCGCCGTACAGCAGCAGCCTTGCGCCGGTGAAGCCCTGCCGCACCTCGATCAGCGACTGGCTGACGGCGGGCACCAACACCGGTTCGCGCTGCGCGGAGAGCGCCAGCCACGCCAGCAGCGCCAGCGCCAGCCGCGCAGCTACCCGCACCAGCGAGCGCTCATAGCGGCACCACGGTGTAAATCTCGTCGGGCTGCACACCCAGCCCGTAGAGCATCCTCAGCGCAATCAGCAGCACCAGCGCCGCCAGCGCCAGCCGCAGATATTCGGGCCGCGCCTTCAGCGCGATCTGGGTGCCGAATTGCGCGCCAAGCACCGATCCCAGCAGCAGCAACCCGGCCAGCACCAGATCCACCGCCTTGGTGGTGAGCGCGTGGGTCATGGTGGTTACCATGGTCACAAACAGGATCTGGAACAGCGAGGTGCCGACCACCACATTGCCGCTCATCCCGAGGATGTAGAGCATCGCGGGCACCAGCAGAAATCCGCCGCCCACCCCCATCAGCATGGTCAGCACGCCCACCGCCAGCCCCAGCAGCGCCGGGGCGAGCGGC
>JAKFWB010000487.1 GCA_021732945.1 Porphyrobacter sp. | reverse complement strand
CCGGACCATGCCCTTTCGGTCGCATTGGCGCTTCCGACCCTCAAGATGGTCTTCTCGCCCGAGTGGAAGCAGAAGATCTTCGCATGGAGAGCAAGGGGCGCCGGCTCCACATCATCTTCGGCCACGGGTTCGTTGCCGCCGGGCAGAGCGAGCGTAGACTCGTCAGCGAGCACGTCTGGCGCCGCATAGGCCAGGATTTTCGAGAAGCCGGTCAGCGATGTCCTGGACAGGCTGGCGATATCGGCAAGAGCCGGCATCGACGAAATCAGCGTTCTGGATTCAGCGGGCCCCCACTTGCCGGCCCTTTTTAGAAAGTCGGACGATAAGAACGGGCTGATGACCGTTATGCCGTTGATCGCGCCGGATGGCGGCTCCACTGGCAAGGGAACGCCTTGGTCCAGCCCATTGAGGAGGCCGCGTAAGCGAAAGCCGTCGGGCGCATCCCACCAGATCGTCTCCAGCTGCTTCGAGATGTCATCGGCATCCTCGCGCGATGCGGAGCGTGCGAGAGTGCCTCCGAGCGCGCCGACGCCAGGGAGCCGAACCCGTCCCTTCGCGCGCTTTTCGCTGCCATCCAGCAAAACGCCAGCGTCGAGATCCTGAGATCGGGTGAGGTTCCGGCTGCCAATCCAGAGCTTCCAGCGCGTTTCCGCTTTGGGGCAGTTATAGGCGACCAGAGCAATCTTCGGATGCCAGCTGCGCTCTCGTTCATCGTAGGGTTGCTCGACGATGAACTGATCGAGGATGCCTGCGATACGGGGAAGCGCCACCGGGCGCGCGATCCTCCCGCGCTGGATGATGATCCTGACGTGATCGCGCAGCCTGTCTATCGCTTCGGCAAAATCGACCGCTGTTCCGCTGCCCTTGTCATTGTTGCGACCAATCAGGGCGAGCAACACTGCCGCGACCGCAGACAGGTCGACCGAGTAGGTCGCGAACAATGCGAGCTTGACCGTCTCCAATCGTCCAGGCCGCAGTTCGTCGAGGTATGGCTGGCCGTCCCAAGCCTGCCGATCGCTCATACGACATCCTCCAGATCTCGCAGGAGCCGCTTCACATTTCCCCAGCGATAATGCAGCGGCTCGGCGCGACCATGTCGCTCGCCCTGCCATTCCATGCGCCGATCGACGCCGAATTGGTTGTTGGCGAGACGCGCACGATCATCCTTCCTGCTGACCTCCGCCCGCGCGTACACGTCGAGCAACGGCATCGGATCCTTGCCATTCGCCCGAACCCAGGCCGAAGTCTCCTTCAGAACCCCTTCAACCGCGGGCGGGAGGTGGCCGATTTCGGCGAGAAACAGGTTCATATCCAGCCGAGCGGCCGGTCCGCCCCATTGCTCGACCGCGTCTTTCAGCGCGGCGCGATGTAAATTTGGCTGCGGCCGCTTGTCGCGCGTTTCCTTGAGTATCTCGACCTGGGCCGCATAAATCGCCCTGCCAATGGCCGACAGCGCCGCCGCCTGGCCGGTCCGCTTCAGCATGGCGGCTTCCTTGTCGGCGAGCGCGAGAATTTCGCCGTCCCAGCAGTGATCTGCCTCGTCGAGCGGCTTTCCAACCAGTTTCGACAAGAGCGAGGGCTCCCCTGGATCTGTCGGTGAGCGAACGGCGCGCAGTTTGGTCGCGAGATAGATCTGCTCCGGCGGTGAAAGCTCGAGCGTGAGTTTCCCTCCGCCATCCCAGTCGCCGGGGGCATCGATCAAGCCTGAGATGGGCCAGGCAACCGTCTCGAAGGGCTTCCCGTCATCGTCATGAAGCGTGCGCTTGCCGACCGCCGCCAAGAGCTTCGCCATATCCGGGCGGCTCCACGGCCGGCCATCCGGGCGGGTGCCGATCAGTCCCCACTTGGCGAGGGCTGTCCAATAGACATAGGCTGGCGGCTGGCTGATCGCTCGGGGGAAGACGTCCCCGCCGATCACCCCATCTTTCTCTCCGCCCACGCCATCGACATATTTGAGACGGCCGGTCAGCTCGTGTTCGAGATCGGAAAAGGCTTGGCCAAAATCCTTGGGGACAGGGCGCTTCGTCCGCAGGCTTTGGTAAAGCCAGGGGATGAGAAGCGCGTAGCGCAGCCGTGTGTGCAGAACCGATGTGCCGGGGAAGAAGTGATCGGCATAGCGCTGGTGGACGATGAGGAACCCGACCTCATCGCGCACCCCCGCTGCGCCGCCGAACATCATCTGTTCGGCCTGGCCCAGCGCTTTGCGCGACAAAAAGGTGAACCCAAAAGATGACACGAAGCCTCCCCCAAGGCGTGATTAAACCTGCAGCTTAAGAATATTTCAGAGTCGAAAGACATCATTCGCTACCAATAATTTTCAACCTCATAGCGCGGGTTTCGAGTAAATAGGTTTCAACCCCGGCAAGGAGATGCAAGCCTTCTTCGCCGATTGCTTGCCGCGATAGCCCGGGTTGCACGATGCGGACGTCGAACTCGAAGCGGTGATCTTGCCACCCGACCTTGAGTTTCTTGATGGCGGCGGCCGAGCCTTGCTCAATCCGAGAACTGAGGCCGCGGTCCCGGCGCATCTTTTCGCGCCTCAGCATATGTTGAAGCATACGGCCTGGCCGGTCGCGCCACCGAGCGGATTTCTGAGCCTGGCCGCAAACCTCGTAGAGGTCGCTGAGACGCGCACCTGGCGTATCCGCCCCCGAATAT
>JAKFWB010000114.1 GCA_021732945.1 Porphyrobacter sp. | reverse complement strand
TACCAAACTCCGCGAAGACGGCGTGATCCGCGGCGGCATGGTGCCAAAGCTGGAAACCTGCGTGGCCGCGGTGCAATCCGGCTGCGAGACGGCGGTGGTGCTGGATGGCCGGGTGGGGCATGCGATGCTGCTCGAATTCTTCACCGCGCGCGGCGCTGGCACGCTGGTGCGGGCTTGAACGCGAGCCAAGGGAACACAATTGTGGCGCGAGGCGTATTAACACGCTAATACGCCTCCAAGGGACCTCACAGGGCGCACCCGATTGCGCTCCGCCAAGGGAAATCTAGGACAATGTCTGCACTATCCGTACTCGTCGATATTCTGCTGATGATCACCAACGTGCTGGTGATGCTGATCATCGTGCAGTTCATCATCGGCCTACTGTTCGCTTTCAACGTGGTTAGCCCCAGCAACGAATTCCTCCGACAGGTCTATGATTCGATCAATCGTCTGCTGGAACCGGTGCTCCGCCCGATCCGCAACATCATGCCGAACACCGGCGCGATTGATTTTTCGCCGCTGGTTCTGATCCTTGGGCTTCAGATCCTGACACGGGTGATGATCGGGTTGGTGGAGGCCTATTGATGGCCACGCCTGAGGCCGCGCTGATTGATGGCAAGGCTTTTGCAGAGGGCCTGCGCGCCCGCATTGCCGATCACGCGGCCGCCTTTACGCAATATGCCGGGCGTCGTCCCGGCCTTGCGGTGGTGCTGGTGGGCGAGGATCCGGCCAGCCAGGTCTATGTCGGAGCCAAGGGCAAGGCTTGCGAAGCGGCGGGGATCGCCAGCTTTGAACACCGCCTGCCCGCTGACACCAGCGAGGCGGCGCTGCTGTCGCTGGTCGAGCGGCTGAATCAGGATGAGGCGGTGGACGGCATTCTGGTGCAGATGCCACTGCCGGGCGGGCTCGACGAACAGGCGACCATCGCCGCGATCAACCCGGACAAGGATGTTGATGGCTTCCACGTGATCAACGCCGGGCGGCTCGCCGTGGGCCAGGACGGCTTCATCCCCTGCACCCCGCTGGGCTGCATGATGCTGCTGAAAGACCGGCTAGGTGATCTGTCGGGGCTGGATGCGGTGGTGATCGGGCGATCAAACATCGTCGGCAAGCCGATGGCGCAGCTGCTGGTGGACGCCAACGCCACCGTCACGATTGCGCATAGCCGGACGAAAAACCTCGCCGATATCGTGCGCCGTGCCGACATAGTGGTTGCGGCAGTGGGCCGTCCCGAGATGATCCGCGCCGATTGGATCAAGCCGGGGGCGACCGTGATCGATGTCGGCATCAACCGACTCCCGCCCGGGACCGAAGGCGGTAAGGGGCGTCTGGTCGGCGATGTCGCCTTTGCCGAAGTGCGCGAAGTGGCGGGCGCGATCACCCCGGTGCCGGGCGGGGTCGGGCCGATGACGATTGCGGTGCTCCTGCGCAATACCTTGGTCGCCGCACATCACCATGCCGGCATGCCCGCGCCAGAGGGGCTGTGATGCGCGCCGTATCGCTCCTGACCTTTGGGGCGCTGGCCCTCGCCGCAACAGCTTGCGCGCCGCAGCGCCAAGGCCCGCCACCTGCCGTGATCAACCGCGTGCTCGCCACTGCGCCGGGAGCCGCGCAGCCGAGCACGATCGTCGCCGCTGAGCTCGCCTTTGCCCGGGCCGCGCGTGAGCGCGGGCAATGGACCGCCTTCCGCCTCTACGCCGCCCCCGGCGCACTGCTGCACGGCCGCAATGGGCCCTTCCCGATTGAGCCGTGGTTGGCCACCCAAACCGATCCGCCCAAAGCGGTCGACTGGGAACCGCGCGCCGTGGCGATCAGCTGCGATGGTGCGGTGGCGGTCAGTCAGGGGCGGCTCACCACGCCTGAAGGCATGGTCGGCGATTTCGTGACAGTGTGGGAACGGCAGGGTAACGGCGAATACCGTTACGTCTTCGATGCGGGCGGGCTGGATGTGCCGCAGCCGCCGCCGAAACCGCCGGTTGAGGAGGAAGGCCGGATCGTCGTCACCGCGCTGAATGCGGTGAAGGGTCTGGTCGCATCCTGCCCGCGCGGTGGTGCGGCCATCCCGCCGCCTCCGCCAATCGCGGTGGGCGATGATGGCAAGGCCGATGCCCGCCTGTCGCGCGACGGCAGCCTGCGCTGGCGTTGGGAACACCGCGCTGATGGCACCCGCTATGCCGCAGCCGACTATTTCTATCAGGGCCGCTGGCTGACAGCGTTTGAACAAAGCCTTGCACCGTACAGCGAATGATGATCAGCGCCGGGCCATGTTGACTGAACTGTTTCTATCCGCCTTCATCACCCTGTTTGTGGTGATCGATCCGCCTGGCTGCGCGCCGATCTATGCCGGGCTGACCAAGGGCGCGAGCCCCGCGCAGGCGCGCAGCATGGCGCTGCGGGCGACATGGATTGCGGCGATCATTCTGCTGATCTTCGCCTTGTTTGGGCAACAGCTGCTGGGCGCTTTGCATATTGAATTGAATTCGTTCCGGATCGCGGGCGGGCTGATGCTGTTCTTCATCGCCTTTGACATGGTGTTTGAAAAGCGCACCCAGCGCCGCGAGAGCCGCGCGGAGAAAATTGCTGCGACCCCCGAAATCGAGGATGTCTCGGTGTTCCCGATGGCGATGCCGATGCTGGCCGGGCCGGGCGCGATTGCCGC
>JAKFWB010000115.1 GCA_021732945.1 Porphyrobacter sp. | reverse complement strand
GGGAGGTCTGCCGTTCACGTCAGTGAACGCGAAAACAAATAACGCGCGGTGCAACATGCACAGCTTGTGGCCATCCAGATCGAGCACATAGCCCAAATTCAGCGTCCCCATTGCGCCGGTGCGCGGGCCCGGCGCGTCCTCGATCGATGTGGCGCCAGCGGCGACAGCGGCGTCATGGAACGCCTGCACCTGCTCCAGACTGTCGCAGGCAAAACCAACGGTCGAGCCATTGGCGCAAGCCGCCGGTTCGTCATTGATCGGCTGGCTGATCGCGAAGATCCCGCCATTGTGGAACCAGAACGCGCGCTTGTGGCCGGTGGCGGCCTCGTTGATGTTGCCGGGGCCGGCGCCTAGCGTGGCGAGCACTGCGTCATAAAACGCCTTGGCGCGATCGAAGTCGTTGGTGCCGATCATCACGTGACTGAACATTGTTGGAGGTCTCCTCTCATAAGACGGGTTGCAGAATAGGACGGATTTCATCCGACGGCAATGTCGATTCCGGTAGCGTCAGGTTCATGTCGCAGGGCATATGAGGGGCCATGCTGACCAGCCTCCTCGCCGCCGCGCTTGCGCTTCAACCGACCGCCGCGCCGCCGCCCGTGCTCTCGCAGGAAAACCGCGCCTTGTTGCGCTGTGCTGCGGCCTTTGCCGTGGTGAGCAACCGGCAGGCCAGGGGGAACGCGGCCGCGCAGCAATGGCCTGCGCTCGGCACGCGTGGGCGCGAATTCTTTGTGCGGACATTGGCGCAGTTGATGGATCGCAGCGGGCTCGACCGCGCCGGAATCGCGGCTTTGGCGAACAGCGAAGCCCAGGCGATGGTCGCCAAGGGCGAGGTCGATCAGGTCATGCCGGTGTGTCTTGCGATGCTCGAAGCTTCGGGCGTCTGATTTCTCACCGGATACCGCGGCAGCGCGATGGATTTGCACCGCGAATTGCGGCATGGAACCGCGATCATGTGGCAACTTCATCAATTCCCGCTCTGCCCGTTCAGCCGCAAGATCCGGCTGCTGCTGAGCGAAAAGAACATCCCCTTCGATCTGGTGCGCGAAGACCCGTGGGCGGCGTCTGACATGTTCTTCAACCTCAACCCCGCCGGGCGCACGCCGGTGATCGTCAATCCCGAAAAGCAGATCGTCATCCCCGATAGCCGGGCGATTGCGGAGTATTTCGAGGAAACGGTCGATCGCACCCCGATGATCAACGGCACCGCCACGCAGCGCGCGGAAATCCGCCGGTTGGTGGCGTTGTTCGACGAGAATTTCTACGCCGATGTCACCGCGCCGCTGCTGTCCGAACGGATGAAGAAGCGCATCTTGCGCCAACCGCCCGACAGCGGCGCGCTGCGTAACGCGATGAAGATGGCGCACGGGCATCTCGACTATCTCGACTGGCTGATCGACAACCGCCCATGGGTGGCGGGATCGACCATGAGCCTCGCCGATCTGGCAGCGGCCGCGCAGATTTCGGTCGCGGATTATCTCGGCGGGATCGACTGGACCGGCCACGAACAGGCGCGCGGCTGGTATGCGGTTTTCAAAAGTCGCCCCAGCTTCCGCCCGCTGTTGACCGAGCGGATGGACGTGATCAAACCTCCGGCGCATTATGCGTTGCTGGATGGATAGATTTCCTCGCTCACGCTACCTGAAGGTTGCGTCGCTGCGGGCGGGCGCCCAAGCCTTCAGACGGCCTTGCGGATTGCCCGCGACAATCCGATATCAGCGTCCATAGGAGAGGCAATTTATGAGCGACGATCCCCGCAACATGACTGACGCCGAATGGCGCGAAAAGCTGTCGCCAATGCAGTTTCACGTCCTGCGCGAGGCCGGGACCGAGCGGGCCTTTACCGGCGAATACGACAAGTTCTACGACGAGGGCGAGTATCACTGCGCCGCCTGCGGAACCCAGCTGTTCTACAGCACGGCGAAGTACAACTCCGGCTGCGGCTGGCCGGCCTTCACCCGTCCGGCAGACGAAGAGGTGATCGAAGAACTGCGCGATACCAGCTACGGCATGGTCCGCACCGAAGTGCGCTGCGGCAAGTGCGGCGGGCATCTGGGCCATGTGTTTCCCGATGGTCCGCCAGAACAGGGCGGATTGCGTTACTGTATCAATTCGGCCGCGCTGATTTTCACCCCGTCGGCAGGATAGGGCGCACCAGCCTGATGGATCAGACCTGTCAGGCGATGCGGGTTCACCCCCGGTTACAACTTGCCTATGCATGGCGCACGGCCACATCGGCGAACGGTGGGCATCGGATAGGCGCTAGGCATGTCTAAGAGGGGTGATCTGTTGCAGAACAAGGGGGCTCGCGGAACGCGGCGCGCAGCGGCACAACGGTCTGAACCGCCTGCGCCAACAGGCGGGTCAGCCGCCAAGCCACCTTCGCGTGTCTGGCGGTGGGTCAAGCGGCTCAGCCTGTGGGGCGGGGCGCTGGCGCTGCTGGGGATGGTGTTCCTTGCTTTTGCGGTGGGCTTCGCGGCCCAATCGCTGCCGAGCTACGCCACGCTGCAAGCGACCCAGCCGGGACAGACCATTGTCATCCGCGCGCGCGATGGGCGCGAGTTGGTGGAACTTGGCCCCAGTTTTGGCGAATGGCTCGATTACGACGAGATTCCCGAGACCATGACCAACGCGATGGTAGCGGTGGAGGACAAGCGCTT
>JAKFWB010000489.1 GCA_021732945.1 Porphyrobacter sp. | reverse complement strand
CAAAGCGCGGTCGAGAGTTTCATCGGCGGTGACGAAAGCGAAGGCGCGCGCAAATCGGCCTTTCTGGTGGCGGGACTTGCGGGGCTGGGCCGGTTGAGCGGCAGCGAGGCGGAAGCCCTTGCAGGTTATCTGGGCCTTGATCTGGCGCGCCAGACCAAGTGGAGCAGAACCATCGCCCGCGCGGCTGAGGTGGGCAATCCGGTGCTGGTCAGCCTGCTTGCGGGCCTTGGCATGCAGGGCGCAAGCTGGGAGCAGATGACCCCGCTGCACCTGTATCATATCACCTCGGCGCTCAATCGTGTGGGGCTGGCAGCAGAAGCCCGTATGATTGCCGCCGAAGCCGTGGCGCGCGGCTGAGGCAGCGCTGATGTCTGCCGCGACCGAGGCGTTCCTTGCCATGCTGGCGGCGGAACGCGGCGCGGCGCTCAACACTCTGACCGCTTACCGCCGCGATCTTGATGGGGCGGAAGAGGCGATCGGCGATCTTGCCGCCGCGCCGCGCGATGCTGTTGCCAGCCTTGCAGGCGAATGGGCCAGCCTCGCGCCTGCCAGCGTAGCGCGCAAGGCTTCGGCCCTGCGGCAGTTTTTCGGCTTTGCGGTCGATGAAGGCTGGCGGAGCGATGATCCCTCGGGCGCATTGCCCGCGCCGCGCACCCGTCGGCCATTGCCCAAAGTGCTGGGGCATGATCAGATCGCCGCGCTGTTCGCCCGCGCCGAGGAAGAGGCCGCTGGCGATGATCCCAAGGCGGTGCGGCAATTGGCGCTGATCGAGCTGCTCTATGGCTCCGGCCTGCGTGCCACCGAACTGGTGGCGCTGCCGCTGAGCGCCGTGCCGCGCGATGCGCCGTTTCTGACCATCACCGGCAAGGGCGGGGCGACCCGGCTTGTACCTGTCGGCGCGCGCGCGCTTGAGGCCGTGGCGCGCTGGGTGGTGCAGCGGCCGGTCTTGCCCACATCGCGCTATCTGTTTCCGTCAAAGGCGGGCGCGCATCTCAGCCGGGTGCGACTGTTTCAACTGGTCAAGGGGCTGGCGGGACGGACCGGGCTTGATCCAGCGATGCTCAGCCCGCACGTGCTGCGCCACGCCTTTGCCACCCATCTGCTCGAAGGCGGGGCGGACCTGCGCGTGCTGCAAACTTTGCTGGGTCATGCCGACATTTCCACCACGCAGATTTACACGCATGTGGATGCCGCGCGGCTGGTCGCGCTGGTCAATTCCCGCCATCCGCTTGCAACCAAGGCAACATCGGACTAGCTCCGCGCAATGATTTCCTACCTCGATTTCGAAAAGCCGGTCGCTGCGATCGAAGAACGCATCGGCCAGCTGCGGGGCGTCAACGCGCTGCATGATGTCGATGTTGCGGGCGAGATTGCGCGGCTGGAAGCCAAAAGCACTGAGCTTCTGGCCAGCACCTATGCCTCGCTTACGCCGTGGCAGAAGACGCAGGTTGCCCGTCATCCGCAGCGCCCGCATTTTCGCGATTTTGTCGCCCATGTCTTCAGCGATTTCATGCCGCTGGGCGGGGATCGCGTTTACGGTGACGATCAGGCGATCATGGGCGGCTTTGCGCGGCTGGGCGGTCGGCGGGTGGTGCTGATCGGCCATGAAAAGGGCGATGATACGCAGAGCCGGATCAAGCACAATTTCGGCATGGGCAAGCCCGAAGGTTACCGCAAGGCGATCCGGCTGATGGAACTGGCGGGACGATTCGGCCTGCCAGTTGTCACGCTGGTAGACACCTCAGGTGCCTTTCCGGGGGTCGAGGCAGAGGAGCGCGGACAGGCCGAAGCGATTGCGCGCTCGACCGAGGCCTGCCTTGCGCTGCCAGTCCCCATGGTGGCGGTGATCGTGGGTGAAGGCGGATCGGGCGGCGCAGTGGCGCTGGCGGCGGCCAATCGCGTGCTGATGCTGGAACATGCGGTCTATTCGGTCATCTCGCCCGAAGGCTGCGCGTCGATCTTGTGGCGCACGTCGGAAAAAGCGGCGGATGCGGCGCAGGCGATGAAGGTCACCGCGCAGGATCTGAAGCGCAGTCAGGTGATCGACCGCATCGTCAAGGAACCGATTGGCGGGGCGCACCGCGATCCGGTGGCGGCAGCGCGGCTGCTCGGCACCGCGCTGACCGAGGAGCTGGATGGGCTGGCGGGGCACAGCGCCGATCAACTGATCGCCGCGCGTGAGGCACGGTTTCTCGCCATCGGGGGATAAGCTCCGCTTATGCGGGCTAGGCGTTTGGTAACCATGGCGATAGGCTGGGGGCAGATAACGTCACCGGGAGAATGAGCCATGGCACTTTTCAATCGCAGGCTTTTGATGTTGAGCGCGGCACCGTTCGCGCTCGCAAGCTGTGTGGGCGGTGGTCCGATTCCATCGGCCTCGACCCCGATCACGCAAACCGAATCGCAGCAGGGCGCGCAGTACCACCCGCAGTTCCTCGCCGAATTTGGCGGCGCGATGAGCGGGCCGCAGGCGGCCTATGTCGAACAGGTGGGCAAGAATATCGCAGTGCAATCGGGCCTCGGCAATGCGCGCGAGAGCTTTACCGTCAGCCTGCTCAATTCACCGGTGAACAATGCCTTCGCGGTGCCGGGCGGCTATATCTACACCACCCGCCAGCTGGTGACGCTGATGAACAACGAGGCGGAGCTGGCGGGCGTGCTGGGCCAC
>JAKFWB010000490.1 GCA_021732945.1 Porphyrobacter sp. | reverse complement strand
CGGCACCGAGCCCTCAACATTCCCGCCCTGCGCCACCGCGAGATCGAAGATCACGCTGCCGGGCTTCATCGTCGCGATCTGCGCGTCGGTAATCAGGCGCGGCGCGGCGCGGCCGGGGATCAGCGCGGTGGTGATCACGATATCCTGCTTGGCGATGTGCGAGCTGACCAGTTCCGCCTGCGCCTTCTGGTATTCCGGGCTCATCTCGGTGGCATAGCCGCCCGAACCTTCGCCTTCGATCCCGGCGACATTCTCGACGAAAATCGGCTTCGCGCCCAGCGACTGAATCTGTTCCTTGGTCGCCGAGCGCACATCGGTCGCCGAAACCTGCGCGCCCAGACGCCGCGCCGTGGCAATCGCCTGAAGACCCGCAACACCCACGCCCATGATGAACGCGCGCGCAGCCTGCACGGTGCCGGCCGCCGTCATCATCATCGGGAAAGCGCGGCCATAGGCATCCGCTGCCGCCAGCACCGCCTTGTAGCCGGCAAGGTTCGATTGCGAGGACAGCACGTCCATCGATTGCGCGCGGGTGATGCGCGGCATGAACTCCATGCTCAGCGCCTCGAAACCGGCCGCCGCATAGGCGTCGACCCGGTCGCGCCCCTCGCCTTTTTGGGTGCCGAACGGATCGAACAACGCCGCCACCCATGCGCCGGGCTTGGCACCGGCCAGCAGCGCCACATCGGGGGCCTGAATGCCCAGCACGATGTCGGCATCCTTCACCGTGGCAGAAGCATCGCCAACCGTGGCCCCGGCTTCGGCATAGGCATCATCGGTGATCGAGGCGATAACCCCGGCCTCGGTCTCAACTGCAACCGAAACCCCCAATGCGGCAAATTTCTTGGCCGTTTCCGGCGTGACTGCAACGCGCGTCTCACCGGATGCGCGCTCTTTCAGGATGGCGATTTTCACGAGCGCGGGCCGGCTCAGCTGGCGATCAGCGAAACGACGATGAAGGTGATGATGGCAATCACCGGCACCGCCCACTTGAGCGTTGCCATGAAGCCGCCAAAGGTCGCCTGGGCCTTTTCCATATCGTGTACTGTCATGGTCTTTGTTTCCCCTTGGGCTGTCCAACCCGCAAGTGCGGGTTTGGTTGCCGAAAAAACATCCGGGCCGGTTGGCCCCTGATCGCTCCCGTATCGGGTCAGGAGCGCTATCTCAAGTCACCTTTAGTGCCAGTTCGGTGGATTGCACCCCGCAACCTGTCCCAACCTGCGACAGGCTTAATCCGGTTTTTACCACTCGTCCCTAAGCGTGGGCCCATGGACTGATCCCGGATCACTGCAACCGGGCCAAGGGAAAGCGAGCGGCACACGCAATGGCTGAGATGGATTGCCTCCCCGAAGCGCATAGTGATGCGCGGATCGTGATGCTGATCGATGATGAGCCTGCACAGTCGCGCCTGATCACCGCCATCGCCGCGCGCGATGGCTGGCGCACGATTGTTGCCCCCGATGCCGAAACCGCTATCGCCATGCTGGGCACGCGCGAAGGGATGCAATTGTCTGCCATCCTGCTCGATCAATGGGTGCCGGGCGATGATGCCTGCACGCTGATTGCCGAGCTGAAATCGCGCCGCCCCGCCCTGCCGATCCTGATGCTGACAACCAGCGCATCGCCCTTGCTGGCGGTGGAAGCGATGCGGGCGGGCGCAAGCGATTATCTGGTCAAACCCGTCTCGCCCGACCGGCTGATGGAAGCGCTGCGGTCTGCCACCACGCGCGAGGCCACCCGCGATGAATTGGCCCCGCTGACCGAGAAAATGTCAGCCAGCCTCGATTTCGATGCGATGATCGGCACCGCGCCGCAATTCCGCACCGCTCTGGCACAGGCGGCCAAGGCCGCGCGCGGGCATGGCCATGTGCTGATCGAAGGCGAAACCGGCACCGGCAAGGAAATGCTGATGCGCGCGATGCACGCCGCATCGCCCCGGTCGAAAGACCCTTTGCGGATCACCACCCTCGCCAGCATTCCCCCCGGATCAATCGAATCGGTGCTGTTCGGGCACGAGCCCGGCAGCTTTCCCGGCGCATTTGATCGCCAGATCGGCGCGTTCCAGCATTGCGACGGCGGCACGCTGGTGCTCGACGAAATTGATCGGCTGACCCCAGCGTTGCAACTGCGCCTGAACGAGGCGCTGACGAGCGGGATCATCCGCCCGGTCGGTGCGAGCTATGGCTTCCGGGTTGATGTGCGGCTGCTGGTCACCAGCAATGTCGGGCTCGACCGGATGGTGGAGGCCGGGCAGTTTGACGCCAGCCTCGCCGCCAAGCTCAGCGGCACGCGGATCATTCTGCCGCCCTTGCGCGACCGCACCGGCGATATACCGTCGCTGACCCGTCATTTCCTCGCCCGGATCGGCGAACAGCCGGGCCTGCATCATCTTTCGGTGTCCGATAGCGCGCTGGCGCTGCTGGCCGCCTATGACTGGCCGGGCAATGTCCGCCAGCTGCAATCGGTGCTGTTCCGCGCCGCGGTCTATTGCGATGGCAATTCGCTGACCGCCGAAAGCTTCCCGCAATTGTCCGAAATGCTGGGCGAACAGGGCAGCGTCACCATCGCCAGCAGCCACGAAGGCGTGGGCATCATGCTCTACACCCCCGACGGCAACCTGCGCCCTCTGGAAGAGATCGAGGCCGACGTGATCCGCCTCGCCATCGGG
>JAKFWB010000161.1 GCA_021732945.1 Porphyrobacter sp. | reverse complement strand
GAACCAGCTGCCGGACTTTTCCACCAGACCCGCCTTGACGCCTAGATCTATGATCTCATCGATCTTGGAGATGCCTTCGCCGTACATGATGTCGAACTCGACCTGCTTGAACGGCGGCGCGACCTTGTTCTTGACCACCTTCACGCGGGTCGCGTTGCCGGTAATCTCGTCGCGATCCTTGATCTGCCCGGTGCGGCGGATGTCGAGCCGGACCGAGGCGTAGAACTTCAGCGCATTGCCGCCGGTGGTGGTTTCGGGGTTGCCGTACATCACACCGATCTTCATGCGCAGCTGGTTGATGAAAATCACCATGCAGCGCGAGCGGCTGATCGAGCCGGTCAGCTTGCGCAAGCTCTGGCTCATCAAGCGCGCCTGAAGGCCCACGTGCGAATCGCCCATTTCGCCTTCGATTTCCGCGCGGGGCACCAGGGCTGCAACCGAATCGACCACCAACACGTCAATCGCGTTGGAACGCACCAGCGTATCGACGATTTCCAGCGCCTGTTCGCCGGTATCGGGCTGCGAGACAATCAGCTCGTCAATGTTGACGCCCAGCTTCTTGGCATAGACCGGATCGAGCGCGTGTTCCGCGTCCACGAAAGCAGCCGTGCCGCCCATTTTCTGCGCTTCGGCAATCACATGCAGCGCCAGCGTGGTTTTCCCTGAGCTCTCCGGGCCGTAGACTTCGATCACCCGGCCGCGCGGCAGGCCGCCGATGCCGAGCGCGATGTCCAAACCGAGCGATCCGGTCGAAATCGATTCGACCTGCATCGTCTCCTTAGAGCCCAGCTTCATCGCCGAACCCTTGCCGAACGCGCGATCAATCTGCGCGAGGGCGGCTTCGAGCGCCTTTTGACGGTCCACGGCTTTCTTGTCCTCTTCCACCAGCTTCAATTGCGTAGCCATCGCATGCGCTCCTTCACTTGCCTAGGGCCGATCATCAACTATCGACAATCAAGCCCTTGGCCGATGATGTATCGCATTTGTTCTCATGGAACAAGTGGGGAACGAAAAAATTTCCTACAGCCGTCCTATTCTTCCTCGATGAAGCGCTGGCGCCATTCGAGCGTGCGGGTTTGATTGGCGGGAATGGTCACTTCAACCACCTTCTGACCATTCTTGACCACCACGGTTTCGCGCGGCACCCGGGCTTCCCAATCGGCTGACCAGCCGAGTTTCACCCGCATGGTCACGGCTTGCGGATTGGCGTTGGTCAGTTCGGCGCGCATCTTGGTCCACTTGCGGCCGTTGCTAAAGGGATCGACATCCTCGGCGATCCGGGCGCAGCGGGCAAAGACTTGCGCGCTTTCGCCAAGTTCCAATTCAACATCCTGCCCGCGCGCATAATCGCGCAGGTCCGTTGTCGCCGCAAGCTGCGGCCCTCGCGCCGTGGGCTCGTACAAGGTCATCGACCCCTGCGGCAAAGCGATACCGAGGCCCTTGTTGGTATCATTCTTGGTCACCAACAGCATGCTGGCGACCTCGGGCTCATCCTCGTCGCCGATCCAGTCATCGGGGTCGCATTCTGCCACATACAGATACCGCGCCTTGACCGCGTTCTGGTTGAGGAAGGCGACCTGCTTCATCCCCTTGGCTGAAACATCCACCCGGTCTGGCACGCGGAACAGTTTGAGATCGCCGAGATTTTCCTCAAGCGCGGTGACGACGGAGACGGCAATGGGGGATTCTTGCAGCAGTTCCCGGCGTTTCTGCCCAGTGACGCTGATCACATCGTTCTCCGCATCATAGTACCCGTCTGACGGCGCAGGCGCATACACGCGCTGCGGCGCATACTCCGTCACCGGCGATCCCGCAGCGGTGCTGCCCAAAGGATAGCACGTCAGCCGCAACGGTTCGGCCACCGGCGGATCGGCGAGGCCTTCATAATCGCTTTCGACATTCAGCCTGCCAGCGATGATCTGCAACTTGGCCTTGTCGAAGCTTTGGCCATTGTCGTTGAGCAGGGTCAGCCAGCTCAGCAATTGCAGATCAAACTCCCCATCCTTCCCCGTCGCCTTGCGGGCGATCGTGGCGACGTAATCGGCCTTCCAGTCAAACCCCCATGAAAGGTAGGTCAGCGTCACTTCATAGGTGCCGCCCTTGGGTGAACGGGTATCGACCGAATAGACCGGTGCGGCCGAAAGCCCTTGCGGGATGCGGTCAAAGGTCAGCGTTTCGGGCAGTCCGGCGCAGCGCACGGCCTCAAACCCGAATGAGGATTGCAGCACCAGCCCGCCATCGGCGCGGGTGCGCACCACCGCCTGTTCGCTGATGGCGGTGCCAGTGGCGGGGTTGGTGCGGGTGATCGTCACCCGGTTGCCCAGCGCGCCGTTCACCAAGGCAGCGGGAGACAGCAACTCAGCGTTGCGGTTTTTCTCGATTGTGCCACCGGGCAGGCCGGTGACGATGGCCGAAACACCCACCATGCCCTCGGCCACGCCTTCAAAGCGGATGGTCGATTCGCCCTCGGGCAAGGTCACGCGGCGGGTTTCGCTGATCAGCGCGAAGCCTTGCGGGTAATCCGGATCGAGCGGTTCGTCAGGATCGCGGTCGGGGTTGCGGTAGATGGTGACCGAAAGGTCAGTGGGAGGGGAAGCGTCGACGATCTCGCGCGCGGCAAGGGGTGCGGTGATGGCCACCCCAAGCCCCACGATGAAAGTTGCGGCCCGCCG
>JAKFWB010000162.1 GCA_021732945.1 Porphyrobacter sp. | reverse complement strand
ATGGTGGCTGCTGCCGCGCAGCTACCGCACCCCGCTGGTCGCGGCGCGCGGGGAGCATGTGTTCGGCGCGTGGCTCAAGATTGCCGCTGATGGCGTGGTGACAGTCGCCGTGCCGCAGCTGGAAATTGGGCATGGGATCACGACGCTGCTGCCGCAGATTGTCGCTTATGAGCTGGGTGCGGACTGGCGGCAGGTGGCGATGGAGCCTGCGCCGGTTTCGGGTGCCTATGCCAATATCCCGCTGGCGCGAAAGTGGATCAGCCTGTGGGACCCGAGCTTTGGCGGGCTGTCAGACAGCACCGATGCGATGCAGGCGGCGCGCTTTGCCGGAACGCAGCGCTTCAATGCTACCGCCGATGGCACCTCGCTCGCCGCCTATGAAATGCCCTGCCGAGAGGCCGCTGCGGCAGCCCGCGCCATGCTGGCGCAAGAGGCAGCATCGCGCTGGGGCGTTGCGTGGGAAGCCTGCGAGGTCACTGGCGGCTTTGTCACCCACGGGGAAAACCGCGCCAGCTTTGGCGAATTGGCCGAAGCTGCGGCGCAATGGACCCCGCCCGATCCGCCCCCACTGCGTCCCGAACCACCGCGCGAAGCGCCGCTGCCCGCCGAGGCTGAGGATCGACCGGCCTATCCCCGGCTTGATCTGCCCTCCAAGGTCGATGGTTCCTACCGCTTTGCTGGCGATGTGCGCCTGCCGGGCATGGTGTTCGCCTCGATCCGCCACGGGCCTGCCGACGATTCTGAGCTGGCCAGCTTAAACCCCGCTGGCGCAGCCGGGATCAAGGGGCTGGCGGGCATCGTTGAGAGCAAGCGCTGGCTGGCGGTTGCGGCCGATACATGGTGGAGCGCGGAGATGGCGCTTGATGCGATGAAGCCGCGCTTTGCCACGGTCACCCCGATCAGCAGCAACGAAATCGCCGCGCGGCTCGATACCACGCTGGATGGTGGGGAGGCCTTTGCCATCGCCGAAACCGGGTTTGGCGGCGAGGCGTTTCAGCGGGTCGACATGGCGCGGCGCTATGAGGTGGAACCGGCCTACGCCGCGCCGGTCGAAACCGCCTGCGCGGCGGCACGCTTTGCTGACGGGCGGCTGGATCTGTGGCTGGCCAGCCAAGCGCCCGAACAGGCGCGCATCGCGGCGGCGCGCGCGATTGGCATTTCGACCGAGGATGTGGCCCTGTACCCCATGCCCGCAGGCGGCAGCTTCGATGCGCGGCTGGAGCATGATCATGCCATCGAAATTGCCCTGATCGCGCGCGAACTGGGCCGCCCGGTGCAGCTGACATGGCCGCGCCGGGACGAGCTGATCCGCAGCCGCCCGCGTGCGCCGGCATGGCTGCTGATCGGCGCGCAGCTGTCAAAATCCAATCCCGGCGCGATCGAGGCGCTGCGCCTCAGGATCGCAACGCCGCCCGCCGCGCGTGAATTTGGCCAGCGCTTGTTTGGCAACCTCACCAGCATGGCCGCGATCCGCGAAACCACCGGTCAGCCCGATCCGCTGGCCTGCGAAGGCGGGGTGCCGCCCTACCAGTTGCCGGCCGTTCTCGTGGAACATCTGCCGACCGAGATCGGCCTGCCGGTGGGCCGGGTGCGCGGCAATGCCTATGGGCCGACGGTCTTCGCGATCGAGAGTTTCTTCGATGAAATCGCCGCCAAGCATAGCCGTGAGCCGCTGTCGTTCCGCATCGCGATGCTGGGCAGCGACGTGCGGCTGGCGGCTTGCCTGCAACGCGCCGCGCAACTGGCGGGGTGGGATGGCGGCGTGAACCAGAGCGGTCAGGGCATTGCCTGCGCGCGCATTGGCGAAGGGCCGGAGGCCGCACGCATTGCCTGCGTTGCGACGGCGCGGCAGGGCGAAGGCGGGGTGCGGGTCACCCGGCTATCGGCCGCAGTCGATATCGGCCGGATCATCAATCACGACATCGCGCTCCAGCAGATCGAAGGCGGGCTGGTGTTCGGCATCGGCATTGCGCTTGGCAATCCGGTTAAACTACGCAGCGGGATCCCCGAAAACGCGGGCTACGAAGCGCTGGGCCTGCCCACTATCGGCGATTGCCCCGAGATGCGGATCGAGTTTCTGGCAAGCGAAGCGCCGCCGTCTGATCCGGGCGAGCTGGGCGCAGTGGTCGCCCCGCCAGCAATTGCCAATGCGCTGTTTTCGGCCACGGGCTTGCGCCTGCGCCGACTGCCCCTACTTTCGGACGGCATATGATCCGGAAACCAATCGCCCGCCGACCGTTAGAGCGGCAATGACCTGGCAGACCCAGCGCCTTCCGGGCGATCACCCTCCTGTATCCAGCGGTATGATCGGCGTCTTGCTGGTCAACCTCGGCACGCCTGACGGGCCTGACCCGGATTCGGTGCGGCGTTACCTGAAGCAGTTCCTGTCAGACACGCGCGTGGTCGAAATTCCGCCGATCGTGTGGCAGCTGATCCTGCGCGGGATCATCTTGAACACGCGGCCCCAGAAAAGCGCCAAGGCCTATGCCAAGGTCTGGACCGAGCGGGGATCGCCGCTGGCTGATATCACTTCGCGGCAAGCCGAGGCGATGGCCAAGACCTTTGGTGCGCGCTTTGGCGGCAAGGTGGTGGTCGATTACGCGATGCGTTACGGCAACCCTTCGATCGAGAGCCGGTTGACCGCGCTGATGGCCGATGGCTGCGACCGCATC
>JAKFWB010000590.1 GCA_021732945.1 Porphyrobacter sp. | reverse complement strand
GACAGGTCAGAAATCGCTCCGCAAGGGCCGATTTCAGTCGGGTCGGGTGTGTCAGCAATAGCGCCCCGAAGCCAAGTTCAGGCTCGAAGCGCCTGCTGACGAGGCCACGCTGTTCAAATCCGCTTGATCTGACCGAGATGGTGTTGGCGATTCCAACGCCGACACCCTCCAGCGCCAGATTGCATACTGTTTCCGAATATTGCGTCTCGACCACGATGCGCGGCTCGACGCCAGCGTCACTGAATATTCTCTGCAACCGGCGCTGGACGGTATCCTCCGGCGACAGGGAGATGAATGGATGGGGCGCGATATCGGCAGGACAGATGACATCCTTGGCCGCCAAAGGATGATCGGCCCGCATCACGCAGACCGCGCGAGGCGTCATGAAAATCTGGGCTGAGACATGCGTGATATCGATCTCGTCCGCACTCAGACCGATATCGTATCGGCCTTCAGCGATCTGGTCTCGCACCATGGTTGATCCAAGTATGTTCAACGTGACAGTTGCCTGCCCTTCGATGTCACGGAACAGCCTGATGGCCTTCGGCACGAAGGACAGTCCAAGAGCAGGGAAACACGCGATGCGGAGCGTCCCTGTCCCGAATTCACGGATGCTGGCCGCTTTCGACTTGAGGCGATCAATTCCCGCAAAAGCCGTCCGAACCTCGGTCTGGAACAGTTCAGCTTCAGGGGTGGGAATTAACCGTCCTCGGACTGTTTTGAACAATGTGAGCCTGGTCGATGTCGCAAGCCGGGCCAAAGCGCGGCTGATCGCGGGCTGGGAGATCCCAAGCAGTTCTGCTGCGCGCATGGTTGAACCGGTACGCATCACGGCGTCAAAGGCTTCGACCTCATTGAGTTTCATGGATATGCATAACCTAAACGCATGATTACCGTCATAATTGGCATTTGTAGTCATGCATTTGAAATGGGAAGTTTGCAACAATGACAAGAGCACAAAAATTCCTCGCACCTGCCACGCGCGCCTTGCACCCCCCTGCGGGAAAACCGCAGCCATTGTTCAACGGCCTTGCGACACCCACAGTGCGCGCGTCAACCGTGGTGTTCCCGGATGCCGCTAGTTTTGATGCCCGTTACGCCAGCTTCTATGATGGCTACACTTACGGCCTGTTCGGCACTCCGACGTCCCGCGCACTGGAAGATCAGCTTTGCGCCATGAGCGGCGCATCACATTCCTTGCTGGTGCCGTCCGGACAGGCCGCACTTAGTCTTGTGCTCATGACATTTCTGAAACCGGGCGATCACGTCCTCATCACCGACAGCTGCTACGGCCCGATCCGCGCCTTCGCCACAGGATGGCTCGCATCGTGGGGGGTGTCGGTCACATTCTATGATCCGCTGATCAGCGCAAGCATAGGCGACCTCATGACATCGGTCACCAAACTGGTGCTGGTGGAATCGCCTGGCTCGAACACGATGGAAATCCAGGATTTGCCGGCCATCACGGAAGTGGCGCACGCCAACGGTGCGCTCGTGCTGGGCGATATGACCTGGGCCACGCCGTTGCATTGCGACGCATTGGAGCTGGGCGTCGATCTCGTCGTCGATGCCCTGTCGAAATATGCAAGTGGACATGGTGATGTCCTGATGGGGGCTATCACCACGCGAAGCGATGATCTCTATCGCCGTCTGAAAGACATGACCCGGCTCTTGGGCCTCGGCGTCTCGCCCGATGATTGCAGCCTTGTGCTGCGTGGGCTCCAGACCATGCCGCTTCGGGTTGAGCGATCATCACAATCGGCTTTGACTATCGCGCACCATATGAGAGCGCGACCAAAAATTGAGGCTGTACTCCACCCTGCAATGCCGGACTTTCCGGGCCATGATATTTGGAAGCGCGATTTTACGGGTGCCAGCGGAGTTTTCTCCGTCCTGCTCAAACCCCAATACAAAGGCCGCGAAAACGAGGTCATCGACGCCCTTAAGCTTTTTGCCATTGGCGCGAGTTGGGGCTCTGCCCGCAGCGTGGTCGCACCACAGGATCCGACGAACGGCCGCACGGCAACGCGCTGGACCCGTGGCAAGATCATTCGCCTGAGCATTGGGCTGGAGTCGGTTCAGGACCTGATGGCTGATCTTGACCAGGCGCTAGACCATCTGCCGAAGGCGAGAGCCGACAGCATTTCTGAACACGCCCGCCATGCAACCAGCCCGCTTTCCAGACCCGCAGCTTAAGGACCCCACATCATGCGCAATCTTCTCCTCGCTGTTGCTTTCACGGCATCGACTCTGGTCTGTGCCCTTCCTTCGCAGGCGCAAACTACGAGCACGTTGGAGCGAACCAAACAACGCGGCAAAGTCAATTGCGGCACGAGTGAAGGTGTTCCAGGCTTTTCACTTCCGGACGACAAGGGCAACTGGAACGGTTTCGATATCGATTGGTGTCGCGCACTTGCAGCGGCCATCTTCAATGATCCGAATGCGATCAGCCTCAAGCCACTTTCGGCCAAGGACCGCCTGATTGCACTTCAGTCCGGTGAAGTCGATGTTCTGGCGCGGACGACAACCTGGACATCGTCACGAGATGCAGCCTTCGGTTTGAACTTCACCGCCGTCAATTATTACGACGGACAAGGCTTTTTGGCGCGCAAGTCGCTCAACGTCAAAAGCGCAAGGGATTTGAACGGCGCCTCGATCTGCGTTCAGCAGGGC
>JAKFWB010000589.1 GCA_021732945.1 Porphyrobacter sp. | reverse complement strand
GAGATAGATGCGGTCCTGGAGCTCATCGGCGCTCATCACGCCGTAGCCGATCGGGATGGGGCGGTTCTTGACGGCATCCCACAGAACGACCGCCGGGGTGATCTTCGGTTCAAGCCCGAGCCGCGCGCGCTGGTTGGTCTCGACGGTGTATCCGGGGAAATGGCGCGACGGACCACCATCGGTCGAGATCGCCCGCACGGTGATGCGCCAGCGCGATGCCACGCCCTGGACGATCGGTGACATGACCTCGCAGGCGCCGCAGCTTTCCGCGAAGAAGTAGAACAGCCCGTAGCGCTGTGAGAGCCGGGCCAATGCCGCATCGCGCTCCGCATTGCGATCGTCCTGCCACTGGCGCTTGCCGAGCGTCGAGACCGGCCGCTGCAGCGTGTAGTCGAGCTCGGGATCCTGCCAGATCGCCCGCTGCCAGACATCGCTGAACAGCGATGCCCGGTCGAGCTGCTCTCGCTGGAAACGGATGTAGGCGGTCACATTGGCCGGGGTCGGCTCGAGGATTGCCTTGGCCTTGAGCTCCCGCAAGGTTGCGGTCACAGCATCGAGCTGTTCGGTTGCAGTTTGCCGTTGCTGCGGGTCTTCCGCCTGGGGCTTTTCAGCCTTGGGCCTGGCGCAGTAGAACCAGTAGCCGAGCTTGCGCTCCTGGCAGTAGAAGCTGTCCTGCTGCTCTCCGGTCTGCACCATTGGTTGTTCTTCGGCCCGCAGCGGCGTCGCCGCGACGGCAAGCACGGCGATGCAGGTGGCGAGCGGCCGCAAGGCGGCCCTAATTGCTGGCACGGGCATAGTAGTCCTCGATTTTCTGCTGGAGATCGCTGGCTGCGGTGAGTTCGTCGGGGAGGCGGGCAGCCTCGGTGAACTCGGCATAGACCTCGCTGAAATCCATCTGGCTGAGGTCGAGCCGGGAAAACTCGTCGAGCGTGAAGCCGAGGCATTGCTCGGTCTTGGGCTTGCCCCATGGCTTGTTCAACTGCCTGCGGCCCTGCTCCTGCAGGATCCGCGAGAGCTTGGATTCAAAGCAGCAATAGGCCTTCTTCTTGGTGAGGCAGACGCCAAGAAAGCTGTCGGAGCAATAGGTGCCGACATAGGCACACAGGCCCTTGGCATCGCGTTCATGCAGCAGCATTTCCTCGCGGCTGCAGCCAAGGCTCACGAGGAGCTGGATCCCTGGGATCAGCGGGAAACCCTTGCCCTTGCAGCAATTGAGGACGCCGAAGACCTTGGACGAGCAGGTGTTGCGGGTCCCCTTGAACAGGGTGAGCGTGTCGGGATCGAACTCGCGGCGGGCCTGATCCATCGCATTCAATGCGACGACCGCATCCTTGAACTCGTTGTTCGCCTCGCGCGCGATCGTCTCGCATGAGCCGTCGATGCAATAGACGTCGCCGTCACAAATGAACTGGTTGGGGCTGCCTGGCTGATCGGGAACCGGGCAGTCATAGACCCGCTCCCAGGTGCGACAGGGCTCGCCCGACAGGCATTCCTCGCCGACCAGCGCGCAGCCCGGCGTCGTCTCGAGGGTCTGGCAGTCCTGTGCTTCGACATATTGTGCGCAGGTGAACTGCCGCTCCCAAGCCCAGCAGGGCTGTGTCACGGCAACACCGTCGATGATCCGGGTGACCGGATCGCTGTCAGAGCAGGCCTCGGTGGCCTCGCGGCAGCTGGCTTCCGCTGCGAAGGCGGCGCAGCGGCTTTCATCGCGACTGGTGGAGACGTTCCGCGTCGCTATGATATTCTGAAGTTCGCCGCCTGTGACCGGGGCAGGGCAGGACATGACACTGATGGGGTTCCCGGGCTCGGCACAAAAGCGCGGTCCGCCGAAGTCGCCCCATTGCAGGCAAGGACCTTCGATAAAGCCCGTGCGCTCGCACCCCGCAGAATCAAGCCGCGCGCAGCTTTCCTGATCGCCCGAGCCGAATTCGCTGCACCAATAGATGTAGCGGGTCTCTGTCTCGACCGCGACGTTGAGCGGGATCGCACAACTGCGCGTCTCTTCGCTTGCCGTGTAGCCGGTATTGCAGGTTGCCATGTAGCGCGCGCCTGTCCCGCTGCCCGGGGGCAGCGGGACGCAGCGGCCCTGCGAGCCGCTGACGCTCATGCCGCTGGTAAAGGCAAGCGGGTCGGCACTGATCTGCCCGCTGCGGGCAACAACCGCTTCGAGGTCCTCGGGCGTGAAGCGCGCGCGCCGCTCCATGGAATCGCGCATGGTGCGATAGCCGGTGTTGGCATTTGCCTGGCTTGCCGCGTCGCGCTCCATGCGCGCAGGATCATCGAAATAGCGGGCTTCGGTCGGCGCGCTGCTGAAATTCGGGATCCGGTCGGCATCAGGGCGCGTGGTCGCAGCACCTTGGGCAGCCGCAGCCTGCTCGCGTCCGAATGCCTTGCCTTCGGCCTTTGCTGCCTCGGTGGTGCTGGGCCCCTGAGGCGCGGTCTGGGCCTGCGTGGCGGGTGCAAGGCAAGCGCTGAGGGCGGCAAGACTGATGAGAATGGCCCGCATCATTGTCCGGCCCTTTCGAGGCGGCCAAGATATTGGGAGGCGATGCGCGCCGCCGGACCTTGCCCGCGTGCGATGGTTTCGAGCGCGAAGGCGGGTTTCACATTGCCGCTGATCCGATCATGTGGCGGCACTGTGGTCTGGCAATCAAACCCGTCGCACAGGTCGAAG